>CAYSLN010000126.1:0-6500 GCA_964431825.1 uncultured Pirellulales bacterium
AAAAACGGCAAATCCATAACAATTTGCCACCTACGAAAAGTGTGGTTGCCAGCGGTTTCTATACTGGAATTGCATACCATTTTTATGCGCAGAAATTTTCCCTGTGAGCTTACTACTCCTAAAGCTTAAACGCTCCAGTTTTTGGTGCCCTTGATGAACTTATTTTGCAGGAATACCCCTACTGCCATCGGCACCAGCAGCATCACTGGTAGAAACCAATTGTGATTGAATACCATGTCCTCCAGTTTTTCAGGTCCTGCCATGTACTGGTACATTACCGCCAGGATTCCGGCGACTATCAGACTGCTACCGCCCAGGCTGGTGAACAGCATAACTGCGGCCTTGAAGATAATGAATGAAATCATACCTCCGGCAACAATTCCGATTAGGCCACCAGCCCAGATGTATTGTTCGGGCAAGCCGAAGGCCAGCCAGGCGCCGCTTGTGAGAATTCCGCCTGCCGCCGCTCCCAAGATGCTTACTCCCCATCGCATGAGTGGGATAGAAACAAATGCGAGAAGCACCATGCATATGGCGGCAAGCCAGATTACATTGCCTCCAATAAGCAGTCTGTTTATCCATACTCCTGCGAGCAGGCCGATCAAAGCAAAACATATTGTCACCAATATTTTGAAGATCCGCCAGCCGTAGAAAAGACAAACCGTTCCGAAAGATATGAAAATCAATGCCTCAACCAAGTTGAGAGCAATTATTTGCTCCCAAATCTGTTGAACCGGGGCAAATCCTTCTTCCGCTGCCTCTTTGCTTGCAGTTTCAGCTGCCTGTGCAAGAATAATAAAATCCATATTTTGCTCCCTATTTTCCCCTTTTTTCTCTGATAAGTAAAGTACCGGTTTTCACGAATTCTCAATGCAGGCTGTTTATTCCGCCAGCTTTACGTTTTTTGTTCAGGTTCATCCTTGTCTTCCTCTGTCTGTTTTTCCATTATTGTTCGTCGTTCTGCATGGTGCCAAAGCAATAATTGTTCAATCGTGCCAAAAGCCGTCATTGCGGTAAAAACGATGGCGCAAAATGAGGTTCTGTTGTATATTTTGCTTATAGGTGCAGAGCCTTTGTATAATAGCAGTAAAATCATACCCATAAAAACAAGCGTCGTCCCTAAGGCTGAACAGCACAGAGCTGACGCTAAACGCCAAAGGAGAAATCCGACTATGATAAAGATTATCGCCAGCACAGCTATTATTGCCCAGTTATACGCTGGCATCTGTGAACAGGTTTGTCTTATCCTGTTGCCAAAATCGACTGCGTATGTTTTAGCAGCCTCTATGCTTTCGCTTACGCTGAGAGTCGAGCTTTGGTGTGAGATTTTATCCTGGTCTATCGGGGCTGCTTCACTCGCCTCGTTAAGGTATGGCCTGGCCAGAAGGACAAAGCCAAGAATTGCTGCTAAAGCGGCGGTTAATATTGCGATAAACACCTTTTGGAATATTATTGCTATAAGTGCAGTAAGACCTGTTGAAACCGCTGCTGAAATAATGCTGCGGCTGATAATGAAGAACCCACAGATAGCTCCACTAATAGCACCTACAAGTGCGAATAAAGTTCTTCTAAATCCCAGTCCACCAAGCCAGATAAATAATCCGACTATAAGTGCTAACAATCCCGGGACAATTAACACAACGGGAGCGAACCCTGCCGCCGCCTGTTCAAAATTCTGGAAGAACTCAAGCATAGAGACACCACAAACCGTGCAAAAATGGAATCCTTAAATTTGCCGGTCATTTACTTACTATTTATCGGCCAGCCGACACAATTTCCGTTAAATGGCGAGATGATTCGCAGATATCAGGCCAAGAAGACAAGTTTTGCCTCGAATTGGGGGGAAAATGGGAAAGTCCTATAATTTTGTAGTCATTTGTCTCTGAATATGGTATCATAATGTATTACCATAGTGACTTGAGCAACGATATGAGGACATATTCGATTTGGCCAAAGTTTTTGCGCAGAGGTTCTGTCTTTAACTTATGGTCTGAGGCGGAGAAATTTTAATAGTGACAAGTATATTATAGTTTTGGCCGATTTATATATAGAGAAGAAAGGGGTTCGGAGATGGTTTTACACAAAAATATTTCATTCGCGTTCATTAGCTGTTTGACCTTGCTGGCAGTTCTAAGCAGTGTGCAAAAGGTGTACGGTGATTTTAATGACCAGCTATCTAACAAGCACTCGACCCTGGTGGCCAATGACGGCAATGATATTCGCGATAATGAGTTTGCTGAAATGATAGAAAAGTTGCTGGAACCCAACGATGTGAATAATGCTCGAGATGCCAAGTTCCTTTTTCAGCAATGTTACGGTGGCGGGATGCTCGACGATATAAAAGACGTCCTTGATACGACAAAATGGGTGGGAGGGTCTGCTTCGGATCACAATGAGCCGTCTATCGGTAAGGTATCCACTGCTGAGAATAATGCGAGGCCGCCCGCCAGTCGCTATGATGATCAGTGGGTGGCGGATCCTCCTGAGGATTGGTGGACCGAGCAGTTGAAAGAGGAGATGGCCAAAGACCAAACTCTGCTGGAAGGAATCAACAACGCTGGTAGTAATGATGGAGCAGGTGAGTTCGAGGCAGGTCAGTCAGCATATGAGAATGACGGCAATACAATAACACTTAAAGACCCCAACGCATTGTCTCATCATGCAATTCTCTGGGCTGGACAAGCCGACGCTATGCGACACTTCAATGATGTAAATAATGTCCGTAGCGCGTTGACTAGTCAATGGGGTCAGCCGGATGGCAATAGCGTAACCATCAGTGTCCTCTTTGGGGATGGTCTGAAGAGTTCTGACGGCAATGATCTGCCGGCGGCGTGGGACGCGAATTCCGCAACTAAGGAAAACCTTCAGGCGGCTCTTGATGCAATCGCAGAGAAACTCGATCCAAACGAGCAGTTCTTCTTTTACGCAAGCGATCATGGGGGTGTAGTGACCGAGGTGGTGCCACCTCTTGATCTTATTCCGCTTCCGGCCGGAAGTGAGATAAACTTTCCTTTCGTGTTGGACCGGGGAGAACTGCTGGGTATGGCGTTACAATCCGACAACGTGCCAATCTTGGCGGTGGAATATGCTGTCCCTGCTGAAAACACTGAAGTTGTTGTAAAGATAAATGGTGACTACCTCGGGAATCTTGACCCGACCGTATCCTCGATAGAATTCGATGTTGATGAGGACAACCTTTGGTGTGACAACGAGCTTGTGTTCTATAACAGCGGTTCGACAGACATTACCATTCTAAGTGCTACTTTCTCAATTGGAAGTATCGATACCAACCCACTTCCGGAGGGAGTCGAAATCTCGTGTGACTATAAAGTCGTAGATAATTTCGAATCATATTGCTGTGGTGAGATGGAGCCGGGTTGTTACAACTATATATGGGATACATGGATAGATGGTTATGTGAATAACACCGGCTCGGTAGTTTGGCTTGGCCAGGAACCAGGTGGTAGAGTCTCTGGTGGCGAGCAGTCTATGGTGTTTGCGTACCAGAACGATTGGAACTGGGGAGCGGGCTATTATTCAGAAGCCGCAGCAGATATTGCTGATCTGGCAATCGGCGGAGATTGGACCAAGGGCGGTGTTATGGGATTGTCGCTGTGGTTCTATGGTGATCCGAATAACGATGCTGAGCCGATATATGTAGCTCTGGAAGATAATAATGGCACGACTGCAGAGGTTTACCATGGGGACTTCGAGACGCCGCTAATAGATACCTGGCAGCAGTGGGTTATTTACCTGCAAGAGTTCAGTGGGGCCGATTTAGACTTGGCGAGTGTCAAAAAGGTATATATTGGTGTCGGCAACAGAGGCAATACGACCACGCCCGGTGGGACAGGTACCTTATACTTTGATGATTTGAGGTTGTATTCAACCTTTCCTGAGTGTGGATTGGCTGGTGACATAAACGGTGATTGTGTGGTTAATTTCAAGGACGTTGCCATCTTGGCGGATAACTGGCTTAAAGAAGTACCGGGAACGTTGTGTGCTAAGTTTAAGACAGACAAGTGTCGTTACGAACTGGAAGATGTGGAGCCACGGAATGGGAAGAAGTGTCCCACTTGGGCCGTGGAGGGTATTAAGTGCTTGGACACGGTTGTCAATTGTGTCGATAAAGATGACTGTCATGACGAGATCCGCCTTGAATGGATCGACAAAAAAGCAGGGTTTGATTGTTTACTGACATTCGAGTTGATAGATTGCGCAAAGAAGACAGGCATATCGAACGACTGCAGAATTTATCAAAGAAATAAATAATAGTTCGTAAGACAATCTATAGAGTATTGAGCAAAACCGGGGTCATTGGAAAATTGCACCTTAGACATTTTTTTGAAGAGTTTACCTGTATGTCGTCGGCAGCAATGAGACAAATATATCTTTGAATTAGGAGACGATATCAGCTCCTGTTGTTGTGTTTTTATTATTATACCTTTTCGAGAATTCTTTTTCAACTTAGCATGGCTTACTCAGCATCTTCTCACGCTGGCCATAATACACATCGTCTGGCGTAACATTGCCTATCACCTCATGATATCCGTAGCTATTGTACCATCTCCCAAAAAAGCAATCTCTTGCTCAAGTTCTTGCGGCAGCTGCCAATGGTCCGCCGTTGGGGTGCAAATTTACCTGTGAATTGATGAACTGCGTGAAGAGGACCGCATGAAAACCATGCTCAGACTATCACTATGTTTACACGAAATAGGTAAAGCAGTGCGGATGAGAGGAGTCGAACCTCCACGCCCCGAGGGGCACAGGCACCTGAAGCCTGCGCGTCTGCCAATTCCGCCACATCCGCGAAAAATACGTGATTATTATCTGAAACTACCCAGATTTAGTCAAGACTTTTAGCGCAAACACAGTTAGGAATTGTCAGTCTTTTTTTACATAAAGTGTTTGGCTCGGGAAGGCAAATTCGATTTTTTCAGCTTCGAAACGCTTCATCATTTCCAGGTTGACCCGCTGGTTGACCTCGTGGTACAGCCAGTAGTCAGCCGGTTTAACCCAGTAGCTCATATAGATGTTCAGCGACCAGTCATTGAAGTCGCTAAAGTACACCCTTGGTGGCTTCTCAGGGGTGGTATTTGCCTCCGGGATGTCAGCCAGTATTTCTTTTATGATCTCAACTGCTCTTTTGGCTTTTGCATGACCTGAACCGTAGGTTATAGTGATATTGGAGGTCCTGCGGATAAACGGCCGTTGGCTGACGTTGTCCACAATGGAATTTGTAATAACACTGTTAGGCACCGTTACAAGGTGTCCCTCGAGCGTGCGTATTCGCGTACTTCTAAAGCCAACCTCTTCGACACAGCCGTATTGTCCGTTTATTTTGATAAGCTCCTCGACCTGAAAGGGATTGTCTGCAAAAATCATTATTGAGCTGAAGAAATTGGCTATCGTGTCTTTGGCTGCAAGAGCTATCGCAATACCACCTATGCCTGCGCTCAGCAGGATTGCCTTTACATCCGCGCCCAAAACTCCATCTGCAATCCACAATGATGCTATGATGGCGATGGTAACGCGCAGCGACTTGCGGATTACCGGCACGAGCATATCGTCCAGTTTGGTCTTTGTTTTGCTCGTTAATTTCAGTAGATAGTATTCGATAACATCAACCATTCGATATAGTGCATAAGCTAATGCAATAGCGGCAACAGCCAGAACAGCCTTTATCCAGTAGTACTCAATTGTCTCGTTGATGCCTGTGGGGCCGAAGACTAAACGTTTTTGGCACATAAATAAACCCAACGCGAATACCGCTACTGAGATTGGTTTAGGCAGGCACCTGAGCATTATTGTCAGAACGACGGCACGTTCCTGTTTGTCTCTGCGTATTGTATATATATTGAAGACATGTTGTATAAGTCGCCCTATTACCATTGCTGCAAGGATTATCAAAAGGACAAGCCCAAAGCGCCAAGCAGAATTGCCCCTGACAATTTCGTAGTTGATGATCTTTGACCACCAATTACTGAGAGCTATTACCTCTATTGTCGATACCGTCATATCTTGTCTCCTATGATGGACTTGCGTATCGTTCGTTTCAGTTCTCGCCTCAATTATCGATTATCAAGAGCAAATAATCAATAATCAATTTGCACGCATACTATTGACGCCGGCTTTATTGCGGGGCCGGTCTTTTTGTGCAGCTTCTTGTTTTACGTGCAACAAAATTTATGCGAGAATCGTCTCTATCTCTTGATTTCGGGGCGTTATTGCAGAAATGGTTTCCTGAGTTTATTTTGTGAAGGGACTCGTATTATGAGGCGTATAACAGTGAATTTTATTGTTGATGCGATTAGCTTTATTGATTTGGTAGGATTGGCCATTTCCGGGTTCGCAATAAGATATATACCGCATGGTGGTCGCGGCCAAGGATTTCGTGGAGGCAGGGAGCCTGGGCAGATAAGAGAGTTGTGGGGGATGAGCCGGCATGAATGGGGTGATATACATTTTTATTTGGCGGTTTTGTTTGTTATTTTGATGGT
>CAYSLN010000127.1:0-6467 GCA_964431825.1 uncultured Pirellulales bacterium
TTGGAGGTTATCCGATGGCTCACGGCGGGACGACACCGCCAAACGGCGAGGATGTGGATGCCATGTTCTTTAAGAACTACGGTGTCAATCCGTTTATTGATACGGAAGATGACCATCTGTCTACTTTTGCGACAGATGTCGACACTGGCAGCTATACAATTGTTCGCGGATTTCTGCAGGACGGCCATCTGCCGCCGGAAAAAGCCGTCAGGGTCGAAGAGTTTGTCAATTATTTCAAATATGATTATCCGGCCCCTCAGGAAGATGTCTTTGCGGTTTATGCAGAAGCTGCACCATGGAAATTTGGCACGGGGCGCAAGAATAGTTATTTGCTCAGGCTTGGTCTGAAGGCAAAGCAAGTGAGTGAAGAAAATCGCAAGCCAGCTAACCTGACATTCGTGATAGATGTATCTGGGTCGATGAATCGAGAAGACCGCCTCGGTTTGGTGAAGAAATGCCTTCGAATGCTCGTGGAAAGATTGAAGGAGCAGGACCGAGTCGGAATTGCTGTTTATGGCAGTCGCGGCAGAAAAGTGATGGGGCAAAAAGGTCTTAATGAAAAGGCGGAGATATTGGCTGCCATCGAATCACTTCATGCCAGTGGTTCAACGTATGCCGAGGAAGGCATTCGCATCGGCTATGAGATGGCTGAAGAGGCCTATAAAGATGGTTTTATTAATCGCGTTATACTTTGTTCGGATGGTGTGGCTAATGTCGGCCGGACCGGAGCCGATGATATCTTGGAGGTTATTAAGAAAAAGGCAGAAAGAGGGATTACACTTTCCGCTATCGGTTTTGGTATGGGCAATTATAACGATGTGCTGTTAGAAAGACTGGGCGACAAGGGTAATGGCCACTATGTATATATCGATACTATTGCTGAAGCAAGACGGATTTTTGAAGATAACCTCACTGGCACGTTACAGGTGGTAGCGAGAGATGTTAAGGTGCAGGTTGATTTCAACCCTGACGTTGTTCGCAGTTATCGGCTGATAGGATATGAGAACCGGGATGTGCCGGATGAAAAGTTCCGTGACGACAAATATGATGGCGGAGAAGTGGGAGCGGGACATTCAGTGACGGCTCTTTATGAATTGAAGTTGTGGCCTGACAAAAAAGGGACCGTGGCTACCACATATGTTCGTTACAAGGACGCCGAATCCACAACGGTAACCGAATTCGACAATTCCATTGGTACAAGCGATTTTGGCGGGAATTTTGACAGCTCGAGCAGAGAGTTCAGGTTTGCTGCAACCGTTGCTGAATTCGCTGAGATTCTGCGTAAGAGCTATTGGGCAAAGGGAGCGACGCTTGATATAGTGCTTGAGCGTGCTCAGCAGCTCAGCAGGGAATTCAAAGACAACGCGGACGTAATCGAACTTGCTGATTTAATCTCGAAAGCCAAACAGCTTATGCGCAAGATAGATACTGACCTTTCTAAAACTGAAGATGTGGTTGACGAATTTTGAAAACACAAACAATGAGGCATGAATATTGAAAAGACCTGCCCGGCGCAGGTCTTTTTTACTTTCTGGTTCTATGTTTCGGGGCGATATAATTTGCTCCTAATTTCTTTCTCCCTTTCAGTTGTCAGCAGCTCCGCTTGGAGACGATAATTGCAGGTGAATAGCAATTGACTAGGCAGTGGTTATGCTATGATATTTGATACTTTTACTAACAATGAAATTATCTCATTCAAAGCAAAAAAGCAGGCTTTGATTATCGGTTGTACCTTTATTACAGCTGGGTCAACTTTTAGGAAGCACTTTGTCATCAACACTTTGCTTGCGTAGCCTCAGTGTGGCGATTTTAAGAAAAAAACCCTGTAGAACAGGACAAGCGTATTCCGGTATTTCATTTATTTTAAGTTATTTTTGAAATACTCGTCTTCTGCTCTACAGGGGCGAATGTGACTCTTTCCTTTTTGCCTTTAGTCTTTTGCTTGCTATGTCCTGATTTCGCTCTGCCTTGTGTGCAATACCAAAGGTGGACATTGCAAGTTAAAACTAATTATGGCTGGATTAGCCATTTTCCAGAGCCATTCTTTTTTAATCTTATATATCGCATCGACAGAGTACGTCCTTAATCTTGAACTTTTTTAGAGGTGTCTGACTCCAGCCTTATGATAGCGTTTAACATTGGTAAAATGCCTACAATTTAAGGGCTTGTTACCTTTCCTATGCTCACCCTAAGCCTAACTTTTTAGCTTTCAATAATTTCTCCCATCCCCAACGGTTTACCACACTTAGCCCCGATAAGTCGAAATATTGTCGCTAAAGGTTTTTTCGACAGCATAAATATTTTTTCATGTTTTTTCCCAAAAATCATAAAATCCCTTACCGCTCGGCTTGGGAGTATCAGATAGTTCAATCCCTTAATCTCATAATCTGAGAGTTTGTGCTTGATTTATGGAACTTCTTTTAGTACAATAAGTTAGGTTTTTTCTGTCGAAAAATCCAATTCCACCCGATGCAGACAGAGACTGAGAGTCAGCTGGCAGAAGTAATCCTTAGAGGCTCTTAACAAAAAGGACCCGACAATGCGACATTGTGCATGGGTGAAAGAAGGGGTGGCATTAGCGTTCCTCTTATTATTGCCGTTGATAGCGAAGGGAGAAATCCTGAATATCACGGATGATATCCAAACCTACAGCAGTTTGAGCGATACGACCGTGAATATGAGCGGTCAATCGGAATTGCATATCACAGGTGGAACCAACCCTATACCAGGTTGCCAGATAAATCTCAATTCGTCGGATTCTTGGTTTTTCCTGGAGCAGATAAAACCTTCTGTGGTTGTATCCACATATTTGAGCCAGATTCAGGTTGACGGTTCGCCAGCGGTATTGAACAGCAATGTCTGCGTTGTCCAATATGTGTCCGGCGCCGTTGTCATTTCGCACTCACCAAGTTACACGCCGCTGCAAATCTACAGCGATTTTCACTTCGGTGGCTCATCAATGTCACTCGGTCTGTACACTTACTACAGGTCCGTTGCATTGGGCGCGTTGAATGATAACGTTTGTTCCTTCAAACTTAAACGCGGCTATATGGCTACCTTCGCTCAGGATGATTACGGTACCGGCCGAAGTAGAGTTTACATCGCACAGGATGCAGATATCAATATCGAGGTCATTCCGGATGAATTGTCCTATTCGGTCTCTTTTATTCGTGTCTTTCCTTGGCGATGGACAAACAAAAAAGGCTGGGCCGGTGGTGGTTCCTCAGTGCACGACGCCTTGAATTGTGCATGGAATTACGATTGGGACAATGTCGCCGTCTCGACCTTAAACACCGAATACATCCCGATGCGCCACAATGCGGGTTGGAACGCATATTCCAATATCAACAACAAGCAAGGCTCCACCGCCGCACTTGGATTTAATGAGCCCGATAGGCCGGAGCAAGCGGACATGACTGTGGCCGAAGTGATCGGGCAGTGGCCTAACCTGTTGGAATCCGGTTTGAGAATCGGTTCCCCTGCCACCAGCGATGGTGGTCTGGCCTGGCTGTATGATTTCATCGACGAGGCGGATGCGATGAATTATCGTGTTGATTTCGTTGCTGTGCATTTCTATGGAGGTGGCTGGTCTGCCTCGCAATTGTACAACTGGTTAAGGGACATCCACGAGCGAACGGGGCGTCCGCTTTGGGTGACGGAATGGAACAACGGCTGCAACTGGACTTGTTGCCCGCCATCGAGCCCGGAGGAACAGGCGCAAATCATAGGAGAATTCATCGAAGCGATGGATAGTGCGCACTTTGTGGAACGTTACTCGGTCTACAACTGGTGCTCAAGCCGGGAATTGGTCGCCAGCTTTCCCCCCAATCCTATCGTGCTGAATCCGGCTGGCGAGGTCTATCGCGACAATGAGGCACCGATGGCTTACGTTCAGCCTCCTACTGATGGAGCCGGCGGTTGTGCATATTATCAGTTCGATGACGATACACAAGACAGCTCGATGTACGGCAATCACGGCATCGCTTATGGAGGAGCGTCTTATACGACTGGTCATTCCGGCCAGGCGATCAATCTGGATGGTGTGGACGATTACGTCGTGCTTCCGGCCAACCTCTGCGACAGTGCTGACTTCACCTTTGCGGCATGGGTCTATTGGGACGGCAGCGGGCAATGGCAGCGTATCTTTGATTTCGGTAGAGGGACCACGTATTATATGTTCCTTACGCCGCGATCGGGCGGAAACACGCTCCGTTTCGCCATCTCGACCACGAGTTACAGCAATGAACAGCGTTTGAACTCTACCCAAATGACCGTCGGTCAATGGACGCATCTGGCCGTAACCATCAGCGGAAACACCGGAAAACTTTTCGTCAATGGCTCGCGCGTCAGCACGAATGTCTCAATGACGCTCGATCCATCGGTTCTCAAGACGGTAAACAACTATCTCGGCAGGAGCCAGTTTGTTAGTGACCCATTGTTTAATGGCCGCCTCGATGATGTTCGTATCGCCAATTATGCTTTGACCGACGCGCAAATCGCTGTGCTAGCCAGCGATTCGGTCGGCAATTTCCCACCAGCATTCACCAGTGATCCGATCAGCAAGCCAGCTGGAATGCCGGGGAAGGCTTACAGAGGTTCGTTGATTTATAACGCCGGCGACATCGACGAGGGTGAGACGCTGACCTTCAGCAAAGTCAGTGGACCGGACTGGCTCACGGTGTCCGTCGATGGCTCAATTTCCGGCACACCTGGTTTCGGCGATTTGGGCGAAAACAGCTTCACTGTCCGCGTTACCGATAACAACGAGGCCAGCGATGATGCCATGCTCGATATTACAGTCTCTGGCTTTGGCCTCAAAACGCATTATAAATTTGAGAACAATGCCGATGACAGTATTGGGTCGAATCATGGAACCACCGTGGGTGGTCCCTCGTACACAACGGGAAAAATCGGTCAAGCCATCAACCTTGACGGAGCGAATGATTATGTGATCCTGCCCGCCGGTGTTGTTGATCTCGACGATATCACTATCTCCACCTGGGTCAACTGGGATGGCGGCGGGCAATGGCAGCGCATTTTTGATTTTGGTACCGGTACCACGTATTACATGTTTCTTTCGCCGCGATCGGGAGGGGACACGCTCCGTTTCGTCATATCGACTACCAGCTACAGCAGTGAACAGCGGTTGGAGACCACCCAATTAGCTACCGGCCAATGGGTTCATGTGGCTGTCACGCTTGACGGCAATGTCGGAAGGCTCTATGTCGGCGGCGTGCAGAGGGATACCAGCAGTAGTATCACAATCAATCCGTCTGATTTCAATCCAACCATTAATTACATCGGTGACAGCCAGTGGAGTCCCGATCCGCTATTCAACGGGCGCGTCGACGATTTTCGTATTTATAATTATGCATTATCTGCTGCCGATATCGCAACGTTGGCAGATGGCGCGGCGAACAACCCACCGTATTTTACCAGCGATCCCATCAGTAACCTCGATGCAACTGAGGATGGGGCTTACTCGGGCCAGTCTCTGGCGGCCAGTGCGGTTGATCTGGATGGCGACACACTGACTTTCAGCAAGGTCAGCGGTCCGGTTTGGCTGACTGTGGCGAGTGACGGTTCGCTTTCAGGGACTCCGTCGGATTTGGATATCGGTGAAAATATGTTTACGGTTCAGGTTCAGGATCAGGGAGGACTGTTTGATACAGCGGATATGACTATTGATGTAGACAATATCTATTCCGGAGTTCGTGGTATGGAGGACCTGGCGGGATTTGTGGCTCAGTGGCTTAGCTTTGATTGTACGGACATTCCCGCCTGTGGTGGTGCTGATCTTGACGGCGATGCGGATGTTGACTTTGAAGACTATAGCATATTTGCCGAATACTGGTGCGATTACTGTCCGTACGGCTGGTAGTTGAAGTGGGAATAGCAGAAAATGTCATTTTTGAGTTTTTAGTGTTGAGTTTTTCGGTGAGAACCAGAGTGTAAAGAAAAGGTGGGTAGCGGATTGAACATCTGATTATCGCTATGAAGAAACACGGATTATATATCCGAACCATTCATTGTCCGATAGTCTGAAAAAGCCAAAGTCAAGCATTTACCAGGGCAACTTACCAATAGTCAGTTGCTCTTTGCCTCAAGGTCAATATTAGCCTGATTTCTCGATCTTTTTGTTTTTATAAACTGAAAAATTCATTTATAATGGTGTAGTCGAGGTTGTAGTTGATAAATTAGCCAAAAGATTTTATAGATGTAACTTATTGTCTTAAAAGGACTGGGGCGATTAGCTCAGCCGGTAGAGCAGCTGACTCTTAATCAGCCGGTCGCAGGTTCGAATCCTGCATCGCCCATTCCAGTCTTGGTTTATGTCATGTGGGTTAAGTGGGGGAAATGGGTTCACCCTGTTATAGTCTTAAAAATGGCTTTGTTTTGGGTTTGTTTTTCGATTGCTCCGGGGCCGGCAATTTCTCGTATTCTTTTTATTTCAAAGAGCTTACGTT
>CAYSLN010000128.1:0-6445 GCA_964431825.1 uncultured Pirellulales bacterium
CTGCTTGCGTTGGAGATAAAACGAACCGGGTCAATATATTCTCGCGTGCCGCCTGCCGTGATTAAAAAATGCATAATTCGCGCCCCGCTGCTCGTGTCCCGACTCACCGGTCACGGGCCACGATCTTTGAACTGATTCTTTCGACAACCTCCAATATATCCTCCGGCTCAGCCATTCTGCCGATAGCCTCCGCCCCGCAGGCAAGCCGGCCCTCAACTGGACCTATCAGCTCAAAGCCCATTTCTTTTATCGTCCCGACATTTCGCTGCACAGCCGGGTTGTTCCACATATTATTGTTCATCGCGGGGACCACAAACGCAGCCCCTGATTCAATCAGGGGCCAGCAGGCGCAAAGAATTGTACTGAGCAAATCATCGCAGATACCGTTTGCAACCTTACCTATGATATTGGCCGTGGCAGGTGCTACAATAACAATATCAGCCCAATCAACCAGACTTATATGTCGCGGTTCCTGGCCGGCAGCTTGTAGCTCACTCTGGCCATCGGGAACAGATGGCAAATCGTGATTTTCCCACAAACTTGTAAAAACCGATGAACGAGTAACAGCCTCAAAGCTTTTTGGGCCAATAAGACGACAGGCATTTTCCGTCATTACCGTCTTTACCCTGGCACCAGCGGCAGTTAGCTTGCTGGCTAATCCGACCACCTTATAGGCAGCAACTCCACCACTGACACCAAGCAAAATATTCAAACCCTTAAGCATTTCATGTCCGGCCGCCCGTACTACCAGGCACGGGACCAATACCATTATTCGTCTTTCGTTTCAACCTCATCAGCTTGTTCTGAGCCACCATCTTGCAGCTTATCACCAACCGGGATCCCCTCGATAGTGATCTTGTCCTGCAGGATTTCCTGAACAACAATTTCGAGCATTGTCTTGCCTTCAGAATCCTCTATCAGAGGCCGAGCACCCTGCAGCAGCTCGCCCATCCGTTTTTGGACTAGTGCAGCCAATTTGAATCTGCCACCAACTTTATTGACTATTACCTCGCTCTTGAGCTCGTCCAACATTATTTTTCTCCAACGCTTCTCTGGGAACCATTTCACGAATTGTCGCGAATAGGAGCTCCCTGGATAATTTGTAGAACCTCTTTAACAGCCTGTTGTAAATCCTCGTTTATAACCATGTTATCATAATATTGCCAGGCAGCAGCAATCTCACTGCCTGCTACATCTCTTCTTTTTTCAGCGGTCTCAGTATCTTCTCTGCCCCTGCGATCCATACGCTCCACCAACACTTTTGTGCTCGGAGGCAAAATAAAAATCATCACCGCATCCGAAAAGACCGCCTTTGCCTGCTTGGCACCTTGAACGTCAATTTCCAAAATAACAGTTTTGCCGGCCTGCAACGCCTGGTTGATTTTGTCTTTCGGTGTCCCGTATAAATAGCCGAACACCTCGGCATACTCCAGCATCAGGCCCTTGTCTATCCGCTCCCTAAACTCGTCGTTTGATATAAACCAATAATTCTTACCGTGAGTCTCGCCTGGTCCTCTCGGCCGAGTCGTGGCTGAGATACTAAGATAAACATTACTCAGTCTTTTAGAGACCTCTTCGCAGATGGTGCTCTTACCGACACCGGATGGTCCGCTGATTATCACCACTTTGCCTTTTTTGTTCTTCTCCTCGTTTATTCCGACAATCTCCAGGATAAAAAAATAAAGCCAAAAAATTCTGAGTTCTATGCTTCTTATTCTACATTCTGAACCTGCTCTTTGATTCGGTCTATCCGGCACTTTATATCAACTACATAGCGGGTAGTCTCGGTATCTGAGGACTTACTGGCAATAGTATTGGCTTCTCTGAGCATCTCCTGGCTTATAAAGTCTAATCTACGTCCGGCCTGGCCATCTGCCTGGCAATTCTCAGCAAATTGCTGCAGGTGTGAATCCAACCGCGCAATCTCCTCAGATATATCCGATTTATCAGCCAAAATCGCCACCTCTCTGGCAAGCGTTTCCTCATCCAATTTCAGTTTTGCCGCCGCCAACAGCTCATCAACTCTTTTCTTTAGTTTCTTCGCATATTCCTGCATTACTGCTGCACCGCGAGCATGTACCCGTCCAAGGTCTTCTTTTATTGCTTCACAGTGACTTTTCAAATCAACCTCCAGGCAACTGCCCTCGGCCGCACGCATCTGTTTGAGCTTCTCTATTGCTTCCTGTGTAATATTTAAGACTACCTCCCTGATTTGTTCGACCATTTCTTTATCCGGCAATGTCGGCCGAATAATACCGGGCAAACTCAACAGACCGCCAATATCAATCGTCCCATTAATATCAACCGAAGTCCCAACTCTGCTGAGTTTCTCCACAACGACCCGCAAGGCATCCTCGTCTATATCGAAGAGCACATTGGCCGATACGGCTTTGAGCCGGAGCACGCAGTTTATCGTCCCTCGTGACAAATCCTTTCGCAGAAGCTTTTCGATATCCTCTTGCAGAAATGCCACTGCTTCCGGCAATTTCACAATAGTCTTCAAGTAACGATGGTTGACCGCCCTAATCTCAACGGCGTAACTTACACCGCCAACCTCACCCTCTGCTTCGCCATATCCGGTCATACTTTTTATCATAGCGCTGTGCTTTCAAGCCAGATTAAACCACGTGTTCGATTCTCACATAAATAAACCGAGCACCGAGAAAATACTTATTTAGCTGCCGGGCAAGTCTTCATCAACATAATCGTTAATATCGCTACTACCACTCGAATCGTCACTGTCATTAGCATCACTGAGCACCCTGTTAGCATCATCGAACTGAGGTAGCTGGCCCATGTCTGCAGTTTGCTCCGCTTGCACCGGTAGCGTTTGCTGAACCACTTGGCCGGTATCATAATCACTGATAGTCGGTTTGTAGAATTTGGCCATCACCACTGCAAGGATCAGAAATACACCCACCAGGGCTATCGTAACCCAGGTAAGGAAGTCACCGGTCTTGGAACCCAAAATACCGCTGGCCATACCTCCACCAAACGCTGCACTCAAACCGCCCCCTCTGCCCTTCTGAACCAAAATAATCAGAATCAGCGATAGAGAGCAAACAATGAAAAGAACAGCGACCACTTTCATAATAAAACCTACTGCCAATAACGGTAAAACAGTCATACTCGTGCCCCAAATTTCTATCTTTTATCTTGTGAAGCGCGTCTCGCGTCCTGCTTCACGAATTATTTTGCCGATCGAATTATCGCGAGAAAATCGTCTGCACTCAAACTTGCCCCACCGACCAATAAACCATCGACATCATCTTGGCTCATCAGGTCTGCCGCATTGCCGGGTTTCGCCGAACCGCCGTAGAGGATACGAATTTCCTCAGCCAGTTGGTCATCATACATCTCGGCAAGCAGCTTTCGCACAAAACTGTGTACTTCCTGGGCCTGCTGCGGTGTCGCAGTCCGGCCCGTCCCAATGGCCCAGACCGGCTCATAAGCCATGGTCACTGCTGAAACCTTCTCAGCACTTAAACCTGCCAGGCCACTTTTAATCTGCCGACTTACGACCTGTTCCGTCTGCGAAGCGTCACGCTCAGCAAGCAGCTCACCCACACACAATATCGGCAAAAGACCTCCGCCAAGAGCAGCGGTAACCTTTTTATTTACCAGCTCATCGGTCTCACCTATCACGTGTCGGCGTTCCGAGTGCCCACATAACGCATAGATACAACCGACATCCTTAAGCATTGAAGGACTTATCTCTCCGGTAAAAGCTCCTTCGAGTTCGTAATAAAGGTCCTGGGCACCGACTGCAACGCCCGATGCGCTAAGGGCCTTAGTCAAAGACTGCAAATAAACAAAGGGCGGACAGACCGCCACAGCAACGCCGTGTCCTGCTGCTTCCGAAGATTCTGATGCAATGCGCTTAGCCAGATCAATGCTGGTGTGACTATCAGTATTCATCTTCCAGTTACCAACTACAAACGGTTTTCTCATGGCAATCTCCTGGTTATCTAAAGCAACTCAGTTGCCCTTGGGAAGCTGCCCAGTATTGAAAGCTGCAGACAGTGCTTACGGGCCTCATCCAGACCCTTTTGAACCCTTTCCTCTGTCCTGTGTCCCACAAAATCCACGAAGAAATAGTATTCCCACTGCCTTTTCCTGCTGGGCCTGGATTCTATATTGGTCAAGTTAATATCGCATCGCTTGAAAACCTCGAGCACATCAGCCAGAGCACCGGCCTTATGAGCAGTACTAAACAATATAGCGGTTTTATCTTCGCCGGTCGGCCTTGCATCTTCACGGCTAACCACCAAAAATCTGGTTACATTGTTAGCAATATCCTCGATATTCTCGCAGACAATCTTCAATCCATATAACTCTGCAGCGATCCGGGAGCCAATCGCTGCAGTAAATGGTTCCTCAGCAGCCATTTGCGCTGCCTTAGCGGTGGAAGCAACTGGGACGGTTTGTGTCTCTTTAAAAGTGGCACTTAACCAGTTTCGGCACTGGGCGAATACCTCCGGCTTAGAGTAAATCTTCTTGATTTCTCCCAGTGAACATTTTGCCATAAGATTATGATGAATCGCCAGCAGAACCTCAGCACAAATTTTTACATTCGAATCTATCAGGGCATCAAGCGTCTCTATCACGCCGCCACCCGTAGTATTCTCTATTGGCGCAAGGCCCAAATCGCAATGACCTTTACTGACTTCATCAAAGATACTCCTGATGTCGGCAAGAGATTCATACTCAACGCTCTGGCCGAATTTGAGCATAGCTGCGGTATGGCTGAAACTGCCGGCCGGACCAAGATAGCCGATTCGCAACGGCTTCTCCAACATAAAAGAGCCGCTCATCAACTCACGCCAAATAGCCACCAAACATCTATCCGGCAGAGGCCCCTCGTTTGCCTGGACAACCTTGGCCAAAACCTGCTTCTCACGGTCCGGTGCGTAAACGGGCTTGTCGGTCTTGCCCTTTAGCTTACCTATCTCGACAACAATGCGCGCACGCTCATTGAGCATCTGGACAAGCTGACAATCAATTTCGTCTATCCGTTTTCTCAGTTCTTCAAGCGACATAAGCTAAACACAAACCTGCAGTTAAATCCACAACATCAACCACCATAGGCTATTCTTTAGGAAAACTGTTATATTTAACGGAATTTTGCTCTTGCGTCAATAAATTTGGCTGATTAGAAAGAGCATTTGGGCTAATAGCTGTGACTAAAAAATGCAAAAATCACTGAAATATGCAATTTTCAAGACCAAATGGGGTTATTTTGGCCTTGCCGGCACCGAATACACCCTCTGTCAAAGTTGTCTGCCCGGCTCAGGGCCTGAAAAAATCAAACGTGAACTCCTAAAGAATTGCCCTCCCGCGAATCGAGAACCAAAAATCGAACCCGACAAAAATCTTTTCAAAACACTCCAGGAACAAATAATCGCCTATTTTGATGGAGCCTGCACAGACCTCGGCGTGGATATTCCGCTGACCCTCGATGGACTTAGCCCATTCTACAAATCGGTTTTGACCACCTGCAGGGGTGTAGAATTTGGGCAAACAATAAGTTATTCAACACTGGCAAAGAAATTGGGCCGACCCACAGCTATCAGAGCCGTCGGCAACGCACTTGCAAAAAATCCACTGCCATTGATTATACCCTGCCACCGCGTAGTCCGCAGTGACGGCAAAATCGGCGGATTCAGTGCACAGGGCGGGATAAGACTAAAAAAGAGAATGCTCGAACTTGAACACCAAGCACTGCAGACGCAAATTAGCCCCCTTCCCTGTTCCGGCTCAAATTCTCTTTGACAAAACAAGCTAAATAAGATTAACATGCTATCCAGCGTAATATATCAACATTGCTTCAATTTTTACAAAGGAGACCAAAATGCGGACATTTACCATCGCACTATTTCTGGCGACTATATGTGCCTTTGCAGTCGGGTGCGCCACGAGCACAAAAGAGCAGGCTGATGCTGCAGAGCCAGTATATCAATCAAAGATACCGGTAAAAATCTCTGTCGGAAAATCGGGACCCTATAAACTCGAAAGCGACGGGGCAGGTAACGAAGGATTCGTAACCAACTGGCTTATAGTCGGCCCATTCCCCAATCCGGGTGACCGGCCAGACAACGAAGGCTATGATACCGACTATCTAAAAAACTACGGCGGTGAGGCCAAACATAAACCCGCCGCAGGAATGGAGATAAAAAAACCTGATGGAACAACCGTAAAATGGCAACCATACAAGTCTTCCAGCACTATGATAGATTTCTTTATGGTTGACCACCTTGGCTTGGAATACAGCCAGGAGGACATCCTGACATATTCAGCTTGCTGGCTTAAATGCGAAAAAGATGTCGATGCCGAGATAAGAGTCGGTACTGATGACGGCTATAAACTCTGGCTCGATAACAAATTACTTGGGGCAGAACACGCATATCGCAGTGCAGAGCTTGACCAGGAAAACTATCCTGTCACA
>CAYSLN010000129.1:0-6354 GCA_964431825.1 uncultured Pirellulales bacterium
CTGGAATCGTTTGGCTGTGCCGACCCAGCAGAACTACCGATTTTTGTGCTTTCGAATGGCAGTAGTGTAATAGAGAATATAGTTTCCAGTCTGAGCTGGGCGGGGATGAATGTAAGAGCTGCTTTGCCGGAGATTGATAAACTAGCGGGACAGGCGGAAGTTGGAATTGAAGATGTGTACGAATATAGAGTACCTATAGGCCTTGCGTTGATGGCACTTGAGGGTTCTGCAGATAGTCTTAATCTTTTTGAGCGTTTGTATACTCCCGGTGGGAGGACTAAGAAAAGCTCCAGGTTGTATTCACCAAAAGTAGCTGGGGTGATCACACTGATTATGTTAGCTGTGTTGGTTGCTGTGTCCTACGCGGTTGATGTGGTCAGCGAAAAGCGTTTGAGCAGGTTGGGGGCAGAGGCAGGTTTCAAAGAGCTTGTACAGCGGCAAACGCTTATCAAAACAGTTGCACGGCAGAGACCCGACCTGTTGCAGCTGTTGGGCGAAATAAATTCAGGTGACAGTAGAGGGATAGAATTGGACAGTTTTCATTTTAAGAAGGGACAACTGGTCACAATAAAAGGACAAGCGCGGAGCGCTGAGCAAATATATGAGTTTCAAAAAGAGCTGATGGGCAAAAACGGCATAAAAAATGTGGTAATACAGAACCCGACACAGGATAGCAAAACCAAGAAGATAAAATTCACCTTAACTTTCCATTATAAGAATTTTACTAAAAAGAGCTGAATAACTATGTTGGACAAATTAGGCCAGAAAGAAAAACGTACGCTGAAGATCGGAGCTGTCTGTGCGGCAGCAATTCTTATGGTTGGATTGGCTTCGAAGTGGCTTGAGCACTGGTCGCAAGTGAGAAAATCGCTTTCTCAAATAAAAGTTAAACTGGAAGCTGTCAGTGTGGATGAGGCCAAACGAGCAGGTTTGCTGTCGATTGTGCCGGCTTTTGAAATGCCGCAAGCTGAGGAGGAACAAAAGCTTTTGTTTAGGGATAAGTTTAACGAACAGTTAAGGAGCTTGAGGATAAAAAGTGAGCCTCTGCAAGTTCTGCCTGCGGGAAAATCACGGCAGCTGGGCTATAAGTTGCTGCGCTTGAAGTGCAGCGCCAAGTGCAAATTCGGGCAGGTACTCGATTTGCTTGCTGGTTTAAAGCAGAATCCTTATCTGGTAGGTATCGAAGAGATAAAGATACAATGTGATTTGAAGAAACCGCAGGAGAAACGAGAGGAAATCGAGCTGGAATTAACAGTGTCGACATTTGTCAGGTGACGAGTGGGCCAGACGCATAGAGATGCGTTTAGCAGCTCATGTAGGTAGTATATGAAACTGGATTTTATAAAAGAAAAGAGAGAATTGGTTTCGACTGTACTGCTTGGTATTTCAGCGTTTCTGGCAGTTTTGGTTTTGATTAAGCTGAATAGCTTTTTTGTGACCCCAGCTAAGGCAAAGAGCGTGGTCGAAGATGCTGTTTTGCAAAGTAAGCTGGAAGCGACCGATTTAGATAAGTATTTGGCTGATTCTAAGGTGATTGCTGATGAATTAAAGAAGAAAAACCTGTTTGTGCCGCCCCCACCAAAGAAACACCCTGTAGAAGAAGTATGGGGAATACTTAGCAATGAGGTGCTGATAAAAGGCAAGTGGTACAAAGTCGGTGACATGGTCGGAGATGCAAAAATCATTGCGATTGAGGCTACACAGGTCAGGATTGAATGGGATGGCAGAGAAAAAGTTTTTGCTCCAATCCAGGCCAGTGGACCTCCGGACTCAGGGGGTAAAAGGCCGGAGGTGACAGATAGGGAGACCAAGCCTGAAGGAGGTGCTGAAGTGGTTGTGGCTGGTCCTGAGAGAGGGCCGATGCCGGCGCTGGGGCCGATGCCGGACCAAAGCGAAATGAGGATGGGCTTTGGATCTCCCGAAGGAAGGGCCAGGATGAGAGAGAGATTCGAAAACATGTCTGAAGAAGAAAGACAGGAATTTAGAGAACGAATGCGTGACAGACCCGGTGGCAGAAGACAACGATAGTATTTTTTCAAGAAAGGTAAAAGATATGAAACGTACAAGCACAATGATGACGTTAATAATCACTGGTGTGGTGCTCCTTGCAGCTTTAGGAGTTGGTCTTGGCATCAGAGGGGTCAGGTCACGACGAGCCGCCGAAGTTGAGCGAAATAGAGAAATGGCCAGAAGAAGGGAAATGCCCGGCTATGGTGGCAGGGCAGGGACTCGGGAGCTGTCTACTGAAGACAGAGCCAGACGAAGGGAGCAAAGAGAGGGGATGAGAGAAAGAATGGCGAATATGTCCGAGGAGGAAAGGGAAGAGTTCAGAGCTCAAATGCGTGAAAGATTTGGTGCGGACCCTCGGGGAGGCAGGCAAAGATTTCGCGATCTCACTCCAGAACAGAGAGAAAAATTAGCAGAGCAACGGGCCAAGATGATGGAGGGATGGGAGAATATGTCTGAGGAGGAAAGGGAAAAGATCAGGGCTCAAATGCGTGAGAGATTTTCTGGTATTTCTCCGGAAGGAGGAGCCAGACGAGAAGAAGAAGCCGAAAATGCCGTGCAGGAACAGAATAGTGTGCCTGAGAAGTAAAAAACAGGCGTAGTGCTAAAATGCGTGCTTAATTTACAAGCAAGCAGTTAGCAAATGATTAAAGAGAGGTGGTTAAGTTGGAACGGTCGAAATTAATACTCTGGGTTATAGTAGGTATTGCAGCGGTCTTTATTGTTTGGAAGGTTGGTTTCTACGTACCAAAGCCTGGGTTGGCGGAAAGGGGCGCTGAACCTAACACGCTTATGGAGCCTTATGAAGCCAGCGAGGCCGAAGAACCAGTGGGCATAGATGAATCTGAACTGACGTTCGATGTTAATGAGCCGAATGAACCGGTTGAACCAAACAAGCTGGCTGAACTGGTTGAGCCAGTCGAGCCCAACGAGCCGAACGAGCCAAATGAACCAATGGAAGCTGTGAACCTCAAAAATGTAGAGATGAAAGACATCATTGAGAAAATTGCACAGTGGACTGGTAAGGTGGTTATTCCGACAGATGAGGCGATGAAACAGAAAGTAACTATATATTCACCGAAGAAGCTGCCGAGAGCTAAAGCCCTTTCAGTAATTTACGGTGCTTTGCGCACGAAAGGCTACGTTGTCGAACAGACCGATGACACGATTTATCTGAGACCTATTGCCGAAGCGAAACTCGGTTTAGTTCCTACAATTCCGGCCGACCAACCTCTTGCTTTGATTGAAAATAAAGACCAGATAGTTCAAAAGTTCTTTAAGCTGGAAAATTATAGTGCTGCGCAGATGGGAGAGGTCATTCAGCCTTTGATCGGCGAGCATGGATACGTCAGTGCTGATGAGACCAGTGGTAATCTGCTTGTGATTGACACGGTAGCGAATCTGATGCGAATTGAGCGAATTGTTAGTGAGTTTGATGTGCCTGAAGCTGAGCAGGCCGTGACCGAGATTTTCGAGGTTCGTCATGGTGACCCTGCAGAGATAGTTCAGTTGTTGAGAATGCTGTTAGGTGATGAGCGTGGCGGCAGGTCGTTGTCTGCACCGAGGTCTGGTTCTACAGGTGGTGGTCCGGCTGCAAGGGGTGATTCCAAGAAGGGGGGAATGGCGACATCGGTTGTGGTTGGGCCAAGTCAGGTGCCTGTGGTACTCATTGCGGAACCGAGGCGCAAATGGATTATCGCGAGGGCGTCGGCTGAAGATATTAAGCAAATCGAGCAGTGGGTAAGGAAACTTGACAGAGTGGAACCTGTCGAATCGGAATACGAGACAGTCCCAATCGTATATGCCGACCCAAGAGAAGTAGCGATGCGTATTGAAGACGCAATGGGGGATATGCCCGGCACTGAATTAAAACCAAACGTTCTGGTTCGGCCACTGGAGCAGTCCAGGCAGATTATGATTTTTGGCAGGGCGGACCTGCGTGAAATGGTAAAGAAACTAATACAGGAGGTAGATATTCCCAGCGGTGAGTTTGAAACAAGAGTTTTTCAGTTGAAACACGCCGACTCGGACAAAATTAAAGAGAATCTCGATGGTCTTTACGAACAGCAAAGCACCATGTTTTCGGGTTATAGGTTTAGAGGCTACGGCCAGCAGACGGTCTCGCCTACCGACACCGTAAAGGTAATATCATTTCCGGCGATGCAACAGGTAACAGTCATTGCCTCGCCTGAAAATATTCGAAAAATTGCACAACAGATCAAGGAATGGGATATTCCACTCGATGTAGATCAGGTCAAGCCGTTAATAATTGAATTGCACAATTCCGACCCTGTCCAGATGGCTGATTTGCTGACGTCGCTTTTCACCGAAGAAAGCGGCAGCAGAGTCTCGATTTACGATGTTCTGTTTGGCAGAACGGAGGACAAGAAGAAGATTGTCGGCCCGCTCTATGGACAATTAACTTTTGAAGATGTGCCAGGTACAAAGAAGATAATCGTGATAAGCAAGATTCCTGAGGCATATGATGTTATTAAGGATTTGGTGCAGGAACTCGACCGTCAGGAAATGGCCGAGGTGCCTAAGGTCGTAACGATCAACTACGCAGACCCGGAGGAACTGGCTGAGCATCTGAATGCCCTGTTCAATGAACTGGGCACTACCGCGACGATTCGCTTTACGGAACGAGGGCTAAGCTCCTATTCAATGGAGGAGACGAGCGATGATAGCCAGAGCAACTCCAATCAGGATACGGGAACCAGTAACGAATATAGACCTTGGTGGACAACAGGACGTACCAGCACGGATGAGGAGCCGATAAGCAACGTCATCGGCAGAGTACGTTTCATCCCGGATACCCATAGTAAATCGATACTTGTTCTCGCTCCTCCTGAGTTTATGGATAGTATAGGAGAAATAATTAAAGAACTTGATATACCTGGTAAGCAGGTGATGATAAAGGCGGTAATTATAGAAGTCGACCATAGTAGTCTGACTTCTCTTGGTTTGCAGTTGTCGTCAGACTCGAGCAAGTGGAGTACTTTAGACGGCGAAAACGCAGTTACTGCTCTGAGCCAGCTACAATTTCTCCAGGAGCGCGGGTCGTTGACACTCAGTGTAGGTACGAATGTTACCGCCTTAGTCGATCTGTTGGTTAAGCAGGTCGATGCAAAGATTCTAAATCAGCAGACCTTGTGGACCAAAGATAATGAGGAAGCGAGTTTCTTCAAGGGTGACAAAGTTGCGTTCCAGACGGATTTGTCAATTTCAGAAGTAGGTGGTAGGGCGACGTCATCTTTTAATTTTGAGAGAGTAGGTATGACCCTGCGAGCTCGGCCGAGTATTACACCCGAGAAGAATGTAGACATGATTATAAATGTGATTCTTTCACAGCTTGCCTCGGATAAGATAAATGACCAGCCGGTCAGGACCGAGATGGAGACAACGACAAATATGATAGTGCAGGATGGCCAGACGATTATGCTTGGTGGTATTCTTTTCCAAAAAGACAGCACCATCGAACGAAAGGTTCCGCTATTCGGCGATGTGCCTGTGGTCGGCGGCCTGTTCCGTCATAACGAAGTCGTGGTATCAAACAGTGAAATGATAATATTCATTACTCCCTATGTAATAGGTGAGCCCGAGAATATACTTCCTGAAACAATTGAGGAAATAGAGCGACCAAAGGAAAGGCTTCAAGAAGTAAAAGACCAGCTAAAAGAAAAGCTGGAGTCTCTTGAGCAGCCGGCTCAATGAGTTTTTTGTGGTTTTTATTGTTGTTCTACAGGGAAGATGGTCCAGGGTTCTGACGGGTAAGTCTTTTAGGTATCCTTCCAGCCAGTCATACTGAGTGTGTTTCTCTAAAAATTTCCGGGCATCGAAACCAATATCGCAGGAGCTCCCCCACTTTGCCCAAAACTGCCAGTTCTTTGCCATATCGGAGTCAACTACCTTTCCGTCAATGGCTCCTCCCGGATAATAGGCACTGCTTTTTGGAACACGTCCATCATCTAATTCCACATGGCCGCATATTGTCCTGGAGCCTGGTTGTTCTTTTTCTAAATAGACATCGTAATGGTCGGCCAGCATTTTTTTGGCAATTTTAACATCAATTTTACCATGGTGTTTTTTCATGAGCTGTTTCCATCGCTCCCGGCGTGACACACAACGGTCTCTTATATCATCATAGCTGGCTTTGGTCTCCTCCCTTAAAATCTTTATATCTTCAGCGACATTTGAACCTGAGAAATATCCAGTTGTCTTTTTTTCCAGGCTGTGATGCTTTAATCCGAGCTCAAGACGGGCAATTTCATTGGTGTTAATATCTCCCAGCAGCCAGGAGTTGGCGTAAGCGCCACTGTTGTTTTCAATCATTATCCGGGCCCACTC
>CAYSLN010000130.1:0-6292 GCA_964431825.1 uncultured Pirellulales bacterium
AACAGGTATCGTAAATAACTGTGCTGACAAGCCCGCACTTTTCGCCGGCCTTTTCAATCACAGACCGAACCAGATACGCAACCGTAGTCTTGCCGTTTGTCCCCGTAACTGCCAGATTGATTAGTTTCGAAGCTGGATAACCCCTGCTCGCCTGTGACAGGACTGCCGCCGCCTCCGCCGAATCTTCAACTAAAATAACCTCGCATTTCCTCTGACCGCTGTCTTCTGTCCTCTGTCTCCTGTCGCCCTGGCAAACAATGTATTTGGCGCCGTTGGCAAGGGCCTGGTCGATGAAGTCATGGCCGTCATATACAGTACCTTTGGTGGCTACAAAAATGTCACCCGCTTGGACCAGACGCGAATCAACGCAGATTCTCGGCGCACCACCCGAAGAAATTATATGTAGAAGTTCTCCAAAGGTCATAAATCCCCATAAAAGCAATATTTTTGCCTATTTTAACCAAAAACAACGAGATTGCGATGAAAATTCAAGACTTTGCGTTTATAATCAACTCGGCCGTACACCTTTTAATAAATCGGAAAGAAAAAACGAAAGGACCTAATTATGAAAGTTAGGCACTTGTTTGCTATCTGCCTTATATTGGCATCCGCCGGCACTCCTAAGCTGGCATTCGCTGAAGCTGAAACTGAATATCTTGCTATCTTTATGGAGGGCAAAAAGGTCGGCTACGCCATACAAAGTCGTCTCGTAGCTGACGGAAAAGTCAGCACCTCCGAAGAAGTCAGCTTAACAATAAGTCGAGTCAACGTTCCAGTGACCATCAATACAACGGAAACTCACATCGAGACGACTAACGGAGAGCCGCTGGGTTTTGAAGTTACGCAGGAATTCGCCGGCATGCCGATGAAAGTCGCTGGCACAATCGACAAGCAGGGCAAAATAAACCTGATCGCAACTTCGATGGGGACTGAACAAAAAAGCACACCTGACTGGCCCAGCGGTGCGATGATGGCAGAGGCCCTTCGCCTGCTCACACTAAAAAAGGGCCTCAAGCAAGGTACAAGCTACACCACGAAAATATTCAGCCCCGCACTTTTGCAGGCTATTGACGCAGAAATACTAATCGGGCCCAAACAAAACGTCGACCTGCTCGGACGCGTCGTGGCCCTGACAGAAGTCACCTCTACACTCAATATGCCCGGAACTGGAGAGATTATCAGCACCACTTATGTTGACCAGGACCTTCGCACCCAAAAGTCCGTTATGCCCGTAGCAGGAATGCAGGTTGAAATGGTCGCCTGCGCACGGGAGTTCGCACTTGGTCAAAACGATGTATTCGAATTGGTCGATAAATTGTTCCTGCCCAGCCCACAGCCTTTAGATGATGTTGCCTCGGCCAAATCAATCACCTACTATTTAACTCCCACAGAACCAAACACCAACCTTATAATTCCATCCGGCGACAATCAAAAAGTCCGCCGACTTGGAAACGGAACTATCGTCGTAACCGTTGAACCTGTTGCCCCACCAGCAAATATAAGATTCCCTTACAAAGGCCGAGACAAGACAATCTTAGAGGCCCTGAACCCCACTCGATTCCTCCAAAGCGACGAAAAACAAATAATCGAGCTCGCCCATCGCGCCATCGGCAACACCAAAGATACAGCCCAGGCAGTCAGACGTATCGAAGCCTTTGTTGCTGATTATATCGATAATAAGAGCCTCTCGGTTGGTTACGCTTCAGCAGCCGAGGTCGCAGAAAGCAGACAGGGCGATTGCACCGAGCACGCCGTGCTCACCGCTGCGATGTGCCGGGCTGTGGGAATACCAGCTCAGGTGGTCACCGGCCTGGCCTACGTCTCGCAGTGGCATACCTTGCAGAACGGGTTCGGCGGTCATGCCTGGACACAGGCCTATATTGGTGACAAGTGGGTTGGCCTCGATGCAGCCTTCAAGAGCGCCGGCCTGGGCGGTTACGAGCCGGGGCACATCGCCCTGGCAGTCGGAAATGGAAATCCTGAGAACTTTCTCAACCTGGCTAAAACGATAGGATTGTTGAAAATTGATAAAGTGACAATCAACAAAAAATAGCATATATGCTAAAAGTTAAACCCTGGTTGCTATTGAAGGCAGGGTTCATCGTCCAAAATACCGTCAAGTAAAAGATTTGCTATCATCGGCCCATCGTCGGTCATAGTCACCCATACAATATGATCCAATTGGCATTCTTCCTGCTCGCTGTCCCAGACAGCCCCACCTGTTGTAGACAAAGTATAGTACTGTCGGCCTTTGCGCACAGTTCTATCGTATATGTGTTTATGCCCGGCAAAAACCGTATAAGGTCTGTCTGATAACAAGGATTCGAGTTTCTCCAGGTTTTCGCTTTTACCCATCCAGAAGGGCCGATGCATAAATACAAGCGTCCATCGGACATTATTGTTGGCGTTGATAACCTTCCGAAAGTATTCAACCTGTTGGTCACTAATATGACCCGGCTCTCTCCAGTCCGTAAAATTCTCTTCGGTATTTATACAGAGAAACAAAACATCGCGGTAAACAAAGTGATAATAACTTGGCCCAAACCGTTTGTTCCACTTTTCGGCCATCACCTCATTGCCGATGTCGTGATTGCCCGGCACGTAAAAGAATGGCATCTGCAATTCATTTACCATACTATCAAACTCGTCCCACTGTTGGTTTACTTCAACTTCATCCTCCGTGCTGCCTTCAATTAGGTCTCCAATGGACATAACAAATTCAGGCCTCAAAAGATTCAATTTCTTCACTCCATCCGCAAAAACACCCGGCCGATGTCCACTGGTCCTGTCGGCGACAATCGCAAACTGAAAATTCGCCGGATTGTTGTACAAATTCAAATGAGTCCATGGATTGGCACCGTCGTATACCTCGACCTTTAAGCCGGGTTCCACACTCACACAGCCAACGACAAAAACTACCAACGCAACAATAGTAGGGGCCTTTAAAAACTTCATAGTCGCCTCCTTGCCAAACTCAACCTTTATTCAAACTGAATATTAACCACAACAGAGCTAAATAGGCTATCGCCATGCTCACCATACCTATGACTAAGCCAAGTTTTAACCATCCCACAAAGTCAATTTTTATATTCTTTTCCTTTTCAAGTACTCCCAAAGCTACGATATTGGCCGTTGATCCGATAGCTGTGATATTACCTCCAAAGCAAGCCCCGAATAACATAGCCCACCACAGTGGTTGTAATGTGGATTGCATTAAATGCAGGTTTTTCACGACCGGAATATAAGATGCAACAACAACCGTATTATCCAGAATGCCGGAGAGAATACCGGTAGAAAATAAAGTTACGCCCGCAAGTACCTTCGGTTGGCTTCCAATATGCACCATCAGTTTTTCTGCCAGGAACTGAGCCACACCCACAGACTGAACAACTCCTGCCTGCGCAAAGAAGAACATAAAAAACAGCAACGACTTCCATTCCACTTCATGCTCGATGCAATACAAGGCCTTGTCGCAAAAGAACAGAAGTGAAAAACCGGCAAAAATGATCGGCAGGATAACTAACAATTCGTTTTCCTTGATGCTTAACAGTATTTCCAACCTTCTGTGCATCGCGATAAGAGCTATCATCAAACAGAAAAGTGCAACACTGAAAATTTTCCTTGAATCGAGTGTAATATTGCGGGGGTTACGTTTTTCTTTGCCGAGTGAGGCAAGTTTGGAAGTAACATCCCTAAGATACTTTCTGTACCAAAGGCAAAGGATGAAAATAATGACCACGAGAACAACCAGGGACACCGGTAAAGCCCGTTTCAGAAAATCTTCGAACGTCAGATTCGCTCTCAGAGCAACCAATATGCCAATAGGATTACCCAAGAGAGTTGAAGCAGAACCAATGTTGGTTGTCAGCACAGAAGAGATAACCAAAGGAACCGGGTTTATCTTAATTAGGTTGCTGATATCAAGAATTGCTGCTGTCATAACTATGATTGATGTGACTTCACCGGTTAATCCTGATAGCATAGCTGACAGTATCATAATAATGACAAAAAGCCCAACACCGTTAAGGTTCTTCGTCATCAATAGCTTCATCACAAGCCAATGAAAAATACCTGACTCCTTCATCATTCCAACCACAATCATCATGCCGATGAGGAAAATGATGACATCGAGCGAGGCAAATTCTATAAAATGTTTGATGTCCACACTGTGAGCAAGCAAAAGTATTCCGCTGCCGGTAAACATAAACGCCAATCTAAAATCCCAGAACAGTAATGTTCCGAGAATCGAAGCTGAAAAAATAAATACAACAAAAGCCTGTTCCACAGTCAGTTTACTCAGGTAAGCACTCAACCCGACTGAGACAGAGACAAAAAACAAAACCATGATCTTCTTCATCACAGTACCCTAAAATATATCTTGAGGAACTTTCGGAGCTGATGACTTTCTAAGTGCAAAATAGATATACTCTTTACTAAACTATGATTGGTCTACTCCCTGATTATCCGCGATGCACCTCGTCTCATAGTGGGCTCTCAAATTCAAAGCCACGAAATTCTCCAACAAGCCGGTCAGGATTCGCGTCCGAAAGTAAGTCCTGTATCTTATTCAAACTGAATATCAGCCAGAACAAACTCGACATTGCTGTTCCCGTTATAGCTGTTTATCTGGGCTTCATAAGCAACGTTGAAGAACTCGTGCTCAAGCAGCTTCTTTTCGAGCCCGCCCATTCCAAAACCAACACAGCGCATCGAATTTGTTTTGTCGGTTATTACAAGCTGCAAATGGTCCCCTCTTGCCCCGACCCTTCTCGGCACTGAGGCAAGGCGAACACCTTTTGTCGCGAACATCGGTTTGGGATTGCCCTGCCCAAAAGGCGCAAGCATCTGAAGTTGATTGACACTTTCTCTGCTGAACTGGTTTAACGGGGCCTCCGCATCGATGTAAAGTTTCGCAACCACATCGTCTTCGCCCAGATTCTGATTTGCATAGGCCTCGAACTCCGCCGCGAACCTGTCTATCTTTTCTGCCTCGATAGTTATCCCTGCCGCCATCTTGTGACCACCAAAGCTGACCAGATGCTCTGAGCAGGCCTTGATTGCGCTAAGCAGGCAAAAATTAGGAACCGAGCGCGCCGAACCCTGAGCAACCCCACCTTCGCTAACAGTGATGTTAATCACAATCGTCGGACGATGGAACTTATCCACTATCCTCGAGGCCACAATCCCCGACACGCCGCTGTGCCAGTTCTCACCTGCAAGCACAATACCCTTCCTGTCAGGCTCATCCAGACCCTGCTTTACTATCATCTCGCATGCCTGTTCGAATATCTTTCGCTCCAGTTGTCGTCGTTGGTTGTTTTGCTCTTTCAGATATTCGGCTATTTGCACCGAGCGCAGCTGGTTATCACTTGTCAATAGCTCCACCGCTAATTGTGCATGTCCCATCCGTCCCGCCGCGTTGAGCATCGGGGCAAGCCGAAAGCCGATGTCGAAGCTCTCGAGTCCCTTCCCCGTCAACCCCGCCGACTCAATCAACGCCTGTATCCCAAAGAGGTTGCACCCCGGCAGTGTCTTGAGCCCGAAACTCGCCAAAATTCTGTTTTCACCACGCAGGTCCACAACATCGGCTATCGTACCCATCGCCGCCAGCGACGTCGCATTTATCATAGACTCACGCAACCTCGGCTCAAGCCTGGCTCCACCACTGAAATCATTCGCAATCGCCCACGCCAGCTTAAAAGCCACCATCGCCCCAGCTGAATCCTGATTAGGGTACGATTCCTCCAGCGCAGGATGCACAATTGCAACAGCCCTGGGCAGCTCAGCTTCAGGCTGGTGGTGGTCTGTTATTATAAGGTCAACACCCAGTTTCGCCGCAATTTCAGCCGAGTCAAATGCAGCAACACCACAGTCAACAGTGACCAGCAGCTTGCTGCCGGATTCCGCCAGGAACCGGACAGCTTCTGAGTTCAGACCATAACCTTCGTCGATGCGATGAGGAATGTAATAATGAACATCAGCCCCGAGCAGCCGGAGAACCTGCCACAGAATCGAGACCCCGGTAATGCCATCCACATCATAATCACCATAGATGGTGATTTTCTCTTCATTCTCAATAGCCTGCCTTAACCGACTAACCCCGGCCTCAACGCCAGGCATTTGCTCCGGACTTATCAGCTCTGTTAGTTTGGGCCTTAGGAAAAGGGCGCCGGCACGGGCATCTGTTATCTCGCGATTGATTAGAACCTGCGCAAGAACAGGTAAAACCTTCAGGGAATTGGCCAGCTGAACAGAGGATTCATCCCACGGGCGGATTACCCATTGCTTTTCA
>CAYSLN010000131.1:0-2326 GCA_964431825.1 uncultured Pirellulales bacterium
CCCAGCTTCCGCCATCCAGCTTCATAGTATAAGAATCCTCATAGTCATTCGACTACGATATTTCTCTCTGCCCCCTGTCAACCGGCAACTGGCAACCGGCAACTGTTTTTATTCAAAACAAACCCAATTTCAAAAAATCACAAATGAACGTAAGTCATTATATACAAAAGGATTGTGAAAACGAACCAGTCCGATCCATGCAGGTAAAACAAACCCAATCAAAGCCAAACGATAACGATAGGGTCTTTATGTCCTTTGGCATGTGGATTAATACAGCAGGACTTATAGAGGGGGGTGAATGTATACGTACCTGCTTGTACGTACCAGAAAGATTCATATTTGGTGTGGAAACCGAATTTTCTGTTGTTGCTCAAAAATATCTCAGTTTGGAGACAAAGCCGGGTAGTTTTTTGTTTTACCATTGGTGTCCTAATAGTTTACATGCTCAAGTCCCTCCTTTTCTAAGCATTTCGACTTGCCTGAAAATCCGTGTGTCGGGGTCGGCATGGCCGACAATAGCTAACTCTTTGCTAAATAAAGAGTTATATAAACACAGACCTCTTGCTGACCGACAACTCCGACATTCACTAAGAGCATTCTTGCAGGTACTGAGCAGTATCTCAAGGTCTGCATATGATGCCCCCGCTATTGATGTGAGCAAGGCGGTCGCAACAACTTAGTTGTGGCTGCCTTTTAGCTTAAATACCGGCGTATTACTAATTATCTCCGAGCAGCCAGTTATCGGCAAACACCATAAGATCTAACATGTCGATGATACCATCAGATGTGACATTAATGTCATATAAAGGATTGTACCGCTCTTCCCCGGTTTTTGTCAGCCAGGCCGATGCCAGCAAAGCGAAATCATTATAGTCCACATCCCCGTCTGGCTCAAAGTCACCGGGCCAGGGAACAACCACACTATACAACTCTGGAATGAACAGAAAGTCCGAACTGGAAATCGACTGATTGTGCACCTGAATAGCCAACACATTTACTCCTTCAGCAAGCTCGCCTATGTAATTGCTCAGGTCGACTTGTTCCGGTGGACATGGACCGCTCGGCGTACTTGTACCACAGCAGGCCTCATGGTTGGAAGTGGTGGCAGGCTCATCGTATGTGGGTGGGTCTGGTGCATATCGGCTGTCGACCCGTACCCCGTTAATGTAAGCTATATAACCGTCGTCCCAATCTATAGTCAGGATCAGACCTTTCAGTCGCGAAGGATTTTCAACTACAAACTCTCTTCGTGCATACACGCTGATATAGTTATTCTGCATGTCACTCAAATTCGTTGCGATGCATGATTCATAACCTGTACCGGCCTCAAATCCGATGCCCGTTGGTCCTGACAGCCAATCCGCATCATTGAATTCCAGCAGATTCCAGTTTGTCGGAGGTTCCTCAGTTCCCTTAAAGTACCGCCATTGGTCACCTTCCAAAATCAGAGGCTCGACGATTTCATACGGGACCGCATAGTTTATCTGTCCGTATCCGGTCAACTTGGCATTAACGGGATTGCTAAGTGTCACGCTAAGCTCTCGAAGTCCCTCAATCGGAGGTAAATCAAACTGAATGTGCTTGACTGTCTCGCCGGGAATAAACTGCAAAGTCCCGCTGTCAATAAGTCCATCATCTGTATAAACAGCATAATCGACTGATACCGCATTTGTAGTGAATGTACTCAGGCGAACGGGGATTTTGTTTGTTATCTTGGACAGCTCAAGAGTATCTTCGGCTGTCGCCAATCCGATTCCGACAGTATTGGCGTCCGTGGGTAAAAATGTAGCCAGTTCATCCCTTTGATTTGGGTCACCCTGCGGATCCCATATCAGGTTATTGGGATAGTTTTCATTCGGGACACTCAGGTAGTTATCTTGAATATCCGTTTGAGATAGGTGCACCGTCCAGTTATCCCATGCCCGTCCCCAGACATCTCTCAAATTGAAAAGAAGCAGCGATTCTCTCACTTTCAAAAAGCCGTGATAGCTCCAGTCGTAATTATCACCAAAGCGAGCTCCCACCGCGTTAGATGTACAAAGACAGTGAACTGCGTTAACATCCGGCTCATCATATCCACACTCAATGCCCTGTCCGCAATTCAGGGCAACTGTGTCGGTAATATTGGCGTATCTTGGACCCGATGACCAGGCCATAGCTTCGTGATAGCATGATTCGAACCAGCAGTTCTTGACTGTAACAGGCCCTGCTGCGCCGTCGCCCGCATCGATTCCATCATCTAATGTCCAGCCAATCAGGCAGTCGGTCAGGTAATGAGCCTCCCCGGTCAGGTAGAATGCATCGTTGTCCCCATCGACAAATGCAG
>CAYSLN010000131.1:2426-6272 GCA_964431825.1 uncultured Pirellulales bacterium
AAACCAGTTCGAATCGGCCCCGCTTCCTGTAAATATTGTGCCTGCAAATTGCCCTTCTGATAAGCTTGATTCGAATAAAAAACCTCCCCACGGATTGTTACTGTTCTGGCTGGTGACAACAACAGGTCTGTCCATAGTCCCATTAATAACTATTCTTCCTTCAACAGCAATCTCTATGTCGGGATCAACCACGATTACACTTCCTGCTTCTATTGTTAGCGTGGCACCTGATGCTATTGTCAGTACATCACCGACAACTCCGCTAATGCGTACCCTTGTGTTCTCTCCCCACTCAGTGGAAGTGGTGATATCTTCAGAGACCGTTTGCCACGTAGTGAATGCTTCAATTGAAATTTGTTTTGGATTCTGGAGTGATTGAATTGTAGCCGTGTAGGAGATAATACCGGGCTGCGAAGCAGCCGGCAGAAAAACATGTCCTACTCCGCGCAAAAGTGTTAGTGTTTGGTTTTCGAATTCGTTAGCCGTAACATCACCGTTGACGCCGAGTCGTTTACCTGTTCCGTTCTCTATTCGAGCCACTACTGGCATCTCAAGTCCCAAAGGATATTCGGCAGGAGTTACGATTTTAAGCTCCGCTCCCGTGAATTCAGCCGCTGCCGAATCGATCTCAGGATATGGAGTCCACATTGGCAGACCCCATTCCGTATCCCCGCGTTCTGTAGCCCGGACTATGAACTGAACAAGTTCGCTTTCCTCTGCTCCCGAGGATTGCTCACGTCGGTAAACATATAGTTCGTAATACTCCGGTTCATTGACATCTATGGATACATCCGTCGAAATTGGACTACCGTTCAGCTCGACTGTATAGTCGAAGCCTTCCTCAGAATTGACCGTAAAGGAAACGCTATTCCCGTAAACCTCCCTGTCCGCAACCCCTGCAATAGAAATATCTGCCGCTACGGAACCGGCCAATGTTAGTATGCCTAACATGCAAACTAAAGCACACATCAATCTGCTGTGTAGCAGGTTTCCCGACTTTTCAGGCTCGGAAGAATATGTCTGCGAGAACTTCATGTTATCATTTTCGCCGGCAAGCTCAGAAATATTAAAAGACGTCGTTAGCACCCAATGCTCCTTATTCTCAACCCCAATATATCATGGTAACCTAAAAACAAGTTATTTTCAAGATAATTTTCAATTCAAACTTAGGGTAAAAGCCCTAAGTTTGAACTGGTTTTGTATTGACATTCCTAAAAAATAATGTAGAGTACTTACTTTACACGAGAAAGATTAAGCCAAATCTTGAATATTAACTAATCCTTTTGAGAATTTATTATGTATTCAGATTATATTCGTAATGTAGCTATAATTGCCCATGTTGACCACGGCAAGACGACGCTGGTAGACCGGCTCCTGTACCAGTCGGGGATGTTTCGGCAGGAGGATCTTGACAAGCTGGCCGGTAGCGAGCACGGATTGATTATGGATTCAAATCCGCTGGAACAGGAGAGGGGTATAACAATTTTAAGTAAAAACTGTGCTATTTACTATACGGATTCACGAGATAATGAATATAAAATTAATATAATCGATACACCGGGGCATGCTGATTTTGGCGGAGAGGTTGAACGTGTTTTGAAAATGGCAGACGGTGTGCTGCTTTTGGTTGATGCTTTTGAAGGGCCCATGCCGCAGACCAGATTTGTATTGACCAAGGCCCTTGAGTATAAGCTGAAACCCGTAGTCATTATTAACAAGGCTGATCGCGCAAACAGCAGGCCGGATGATGTCGTCAATGAAGTCTTTGATCTGCTTGTGTCACTTGGCGCCGACGATGAGACACTTGATTTTCCTATTATTTACGCATCGGCAAGGGAGGGATGGGCGACGACTGATTCTGATAAAAAAACCGGCAATATGCAGGTAATATTCGATGCAATAATAAATAATGTTTCTTCGCCGCATGTTGTACCTGATGCTCCGTTGCAAATGCTGGTGACGAATCTGGAATATTCTGATTATGTGGGGCAGATAGCAATAGGAAGAGTTTTTGCCGGACAGATAACTGAAGGTCAGAGAGTTACTGTAATTGATGCCGAAGGTCTGCATACACAGCAAAAGATTATGCATATTCATCAGTTTCATGGACTTGGCCGAAAGCGGGTTTTAAGCGTCCAGGCCGGTGACATATGTGCAATATCGGGGCTTGATCCTGTTGATATTGGCAGTACCATTGCCTGTGCGGATAATCCTTCAAGGCTTGCGGTTATTCCTGTGGATGAACCGACAATGTCAATGATGTTTAGGGTTAACGATGGGCCTTTCGCCGGCCAGGACGGCAAATACGTAACGAGCAGGCAGATTGGAGATAGACTCCGAAAGGAGCTTCAGCAGAATGTCGCATTGAGAGTAGAAGCTGGCCAAACACCTGAAGAATTCAATGTTTCCGGTAGAGGACTGATGCATCTTGGGATTTTACTTGAGAATATGCGGCGCGAAGGGTATGAGGTTTGTGTAGGTAAGCCGAATGTGATTTTGAGAATAGTTGAAGAACGGCGTCATGAGCCGATAGAATTGCTTATGGTGGATTGCCCTTTAGATTGCCGGAATTCTGTGATGAGTCTTCTGGGCGACCGGCGCAGTGAAATACTTAAAATAGATGCTAAGAGTGGAGCAACTGGTTTTGTTCATATGGAATTTTTGATACCATCGCGAGGCTTGTTCGGTCTTAATGCCAGGATGATGAACGCAACACAGGGCAGAGCGATTATGCATCATGCGTTTGAAAGATATGAGCTGATGCGGGGAGCGATACCTCAGAGAAAGGCAGGCGTTATGATTGCAACCAATACCGGACAAGTGACAGCTTATGCGATTGATGCTTTGTACGACCGGGGTATTTTCTTTGTTGAGCCTGGTGAAAGAGTGTATGAAGGACAAGTAGTCGGGGAGCACTGCAAGGAAAAAGACATGCCCGTAAACGTGGTAAAAAGTAAACAGCTTACTAACATTCGGGCATCGGGCAAAGACGATGCAGCCAAGGTCAGACCTGCGAGAAAGATGAGTCTTGAAGCAATGATGGAGTACATTCAGGAGAATGAGCTTGTTGAGATTTGTCCTAATTCGATTCGGATCCGCAAAAGACTGTTAAAAGAAACGGATAGACGGCGTCAGGAACGCAAAATATGTCAGTAATATCAATATTTTTGACTCCGTGATCATTAGAATCATCTCGTACATTAGGGGATGAAGCAGATCGTTAGGAAACTGACAGACCCGATAAGTGGATTTCTTAGAGACAATATATAACTTCTTGTCTAATAAGTAGTTATATCTTTTTTTGTATCCTCAAATAGCCCGTTATGAACCTGCGAATTTTAAATTTTGGGTAAGCAACTCATTAAAATTGTTATTCCTAAATCTTCATTCACACATCCATACTTTCATTATTCTTTTGTAATTCCCGATTTTGTGAGTTCTGTAATTCTTTCCTATAACGTAATTACTTCCCCCATGCGGTATTTGATTAATATTAATCACCCCTTCTACGTTCTGAGCGGTGTATATTGTCATTTTTCTGTTATTATTAAGAGGATTTACCCAGCCTGTGATTAATTGATAGTCGTCACCTTCATACGTCCTATTCGCTATCACTTTATCCGGCCTGATTGCTATCGGTATCTGGTCCAAATACTTATCTAATACCAGATTGCCCTTGGGAGTTCCAAAAACAATCATATCGTATTTGCTAAGGTCAAGTTCCAATGCTTCCTTATCTGTAACAATCCGTGATTCGGGATAGAACCATGATTTGTATTTATCTATGAAATCATATAGCTTCTTTTGTCCGGACATGTCTTTTTCAGAGGTTGGTTTGATTATGAG
>CAYSLN010000132.1:0-6255 GCA_964431825.1 uncultured Pirellulales bacterium
ATGAACTGCCCCAATTGTTTAATGTATTGAAGGGTGATATGAGTATTGTGGGCCCTCGGCCGCTCTACGTCGCACAGATGGCCGAATGGGACCAGCGGCAAAAAAAGCGGGTGCTTGTAAAACCCGGGCTGACGGGTTTGGCTCAAATATCAGGGCGAGGGGGGCTTACACGTGAAGAAAAGCTAAGGCTCGACGTTGAATACGTGGAGACGGCAGGATTTTTTACGGATGTAAAGATAATCCTGGCGACTATTGCTCAGGTGCTCGGAAGAAAGGGTATCTACGAAAAAAGATACTCAAAAACAGAGCATATCCGAGGGGAAGGCAAATAGTATGCAAGGCCAACGTCAATAAGTAAGTGGACAAGTTCAATGGGAACAAAAACAGGCACTGATTGCAAATACCTGACAAGAATAGAGCAGCTTGAGCAATTAAGCGAGCAGGAAAAAAGCGAGCTGAAGAAGGTTACTGAGCAGTTTAGCTTTCGCAGCAATGATTATTATTTGTCGCTTATTGACTGGGATGACCCCGACGACCCTATACGCAGGATTATAGTTCCTCATATACAGGAGCTTGACGAATGGGGCCGACTTGACCCTTCCGAGGAGGAAACCTACACGATTATACCTAGGCTCGAGCACAAATATAATTCCACAGTACTTTTTTTGGTAAGCAACGTTTGTGACGGTATATGTCGATACTGCTTCCGTAAGAATGTTTTCATGAAGCCGCAGAGTTCATATTTGCAGGACATGCCAGCGGCAGTGGAGTACATAAAGAAACACCGCGAAGTTACGAATGTGTTGTTGACAGGTGGAGACCCACTGACACTGGCGACATCAAAACTTTCCGATATTGTCCGACAGCTAAGGGAAATTGAGCATGTCCAGATAATTCGTATCGGGACAAAGACGCCCGCGTTCAATCCACATCGCATTATTGATGACCCGAGCCTGTTAGAGATGGTCAATGCCTATAGCACGGAAACCAAAAAAATATATTTCATGACTCATTTTGTTCACCCGCGGGAGTTGACAGATTTGGCAGTTAGTGGAATAGATTTGTTGCAGAGAGCCGGTGCGATAATAGCCAACCAGGCGCCACTTATAAGAGGCGTCAATGCCACGCCTGAAGTTCTGGCGGAGTTACTCGCCGGGCTGTCGTTTATTGGTGCAGTTTCTTGCTATATCTTCCAGTGCCGTCCGGCTCTGGGTAACAAGGCTTACACGATACCAATCGAAGAAGGCTATGAGATTGTAGAGCAGGCAAAGTCACAGGTGTCCGGACTGGCAAAGCGGTTTCGATATGTAATGTCACATTCGAGCGGCAAAATAGAAATCATTGGCAAGACGAAGGGGCGAATCTATTTTAAATATCATCGGGCTGCTGATGATGCGGATAGCGGACGCTTTTTGGTTTTCAAGTGCAATCCAAATGCCTACTGGTTCGATGATTATGAAGAAGTAGTCCGGGACTATCCGATAAGTTTGCCCTACAGGTCGTATGGGCCTGAGTAGAATTGTAGTTTTTGGTTTTAGTATTGAAGGTTGAGATTAAATTTTAGCTGCCTGAACGAACCCCCGAATTTAATTTTGTCGGGGGTTAATTATTATACAATGACCTTGAGGGGAAATGCAGGGAGCATTGCAGATGGTGTTTAGAATTGGCGGGGTTATTTTACTGGTGTTAGTGTGCTGCGGGTCAGGGTTTGCGTTGGAATCTGATGAGATTTTGGTAATAGCAAACAGTGATGAGCCGGCATCTATGGAGATTGCTCATTACTACTGCGAGAAGCGAAAGGTGCCGAGCGAAAACGTCGTTGCATTGCCGTTGGGGGCGGACCTGAGAAAGGTAATCAGTAGAGACGATTATGAGAGGCAACTTGCCGAGCCGCTTCGCAGCAAATTAAATAGCCTGGAATTTGCCGGCAAAATCAGATGCCTGCTTACTACATACGGCGTACCAATTGTTGTAGGCAAACGTGGGCAGTTGAAGGGCCAGGAAGATAAGCTGGAAAAGTTAAAAGAGTTGGCTGAACAGGAGAGGAAAAAGATTGAGCAGTTAGACCAGAATGATTTAACCAACTCGGCTGAGCGAGAGGAAGCCGCTCGAAAGCAGGCTCAGCTACAGGTTAGTATCGACCGTATCATGGGGAAGGAGACAAACGCATCGGTTGATAGCGAACTGTCTATGGTGTTGTCCCGTGGCTATGAGTTTTATCGGTGGCAGCAGAACATGCTGAGAAATAAGATGCCGGGCCTGGATTTCAATACGCTTATGGTTAGCCGTCTCGATGGTCCGGACTATCAAATAGTCAAAGGTCTTGTTGATAAAGCAATAGCTGCCGAGAAAACGGGGCTAAAAGGCGTTGTTTATATTGACTCACGTGGTATTGTAAAGAGTGATTTGTATGGTTATTACGACCAGTCTTTGCGAGATTTGGCGTTGCTTACAAGATTGCGGACGGAAATGCCCGTTGAGGAGGAGCGAACAGGAGCACTTTTTGCTCCCGGCGCATGTCCTCGAACAGCTATCTATTGTGGCTGGTACAGCCTGAAAAAGTATATCGATGCCTTCGATTTCGTTGATGGAGCGGTTGGATATCATATATCGAGTTTCGAAGCGGTAGACCTTCGCGACCCGAACAGCAGCCAGTGGTGTCCGGCCATGCTAATGGACGGGATAACAGCGACGCTGGGAGCGGTAGCCGAGCCGTATCTTCACTCTTTTCCGGAGCCCAGGGCATTTTTCTTGGAGCTGTTTAATGGAAGATGCTTGGTCGAAGCGTACTACCGTACAAAGCCGTTTAATTCGTGGCAGTTGGTTTTAATAGGCGACCCGCTGTATAAGCCTTTCAGGAAGCGTTAGCCGTCAATAGGTGGGGGCTTTTCAGTTTGAGCGGGGCGTTGCCGAAAAAAAGCTGTCAGGGCAATTGTGACAGTGACGGTTGCGATTCCTATAGCAGAGGCGATTATGTCTGTTATGGTGAAACTTCTGCCGAGAATCAATGAGCCCGCTTTCACAGCTAACAGAAGGCTCGTCGGCGGGATTGATGCTGCTATCAGCCATTTGGTTTTTGGGATTTTTAGCGATGAGAAGTGGTGTATATATTGAATCCACAGCAGAGTAAAAAATGCATAACCGAACAGGTGAAATGTTATGTTTGTCACCGGCAGCAGATCAGCGATGCTTACTCGTGCGATATTTGTTAAGCCAAAGATAGTGACGCCTGTCACCATAAGAGAAGCAGGCTGGAAATTGAATACCGATAGCATAATTAAAGCTGCCAGCATTCCTGCCAAATTTGCGACAAAATCCATAGCATCACAACTTCGTCCCTGTATACAGCCTTGAAGTAACTCATCACAAATGCCATATAAAGCAAGCGCGAGAAGCGCCAACCAGGCTGTAGCTTTACGCCAGCTCACCTTTTTGTATGGATTTGTTGTGGACCAGAATAGAAAAGTCAGAATAAGATAGGCCAGGAAGTGAAGGCCTTTGTCGGACACGTTAGCCTTGCGAACCAGTTGTGGGACGGGTATGTGCGCGAGGATGAAGAGTGTTGGCCAGTAGAACACCAATAAGATTATAGTTAACTTCTGTCGTCGCAATAAAGCCATCAGAACCGCTCAGGAAGTTTATAATTAGCGGTGCCTTATCCAGCGTGCTCCATCTGGCATTGGATAGGCCACACCAACAGAGACCAGGCCCGAACTCGGCTCATGGCTCGCTCTTGAGCCTGTGGTGCCCGGTCTTTACGATTTCTTTGATTCTACCAGAGATTTGCTTGCGATGTAATGGATATTTGCCATTGGATTTTCGGAGTTTTCTTGACGAAGGGGTGGCTGATTTGGTATAAATAAAGAGTCTAAAGACTGTGGATTTTCATTTTCAAGAGGGCGAGATTCCTACATTTTTTTTGCTGAGAAAAGGGCAATTTTGAAGGCCCAATGGGTTTTTAGGCCTTTAAGAGAGAGAATTTTCTTGACTTAAATTTGCATTTCTGCTATTTCTAACGTTATATCTAACGTTTGATATATACTATAACGTCAAAATTGGTATTGCAATGCTTACGAGAAGCGTAACAGTCAAAGATATTGCTGAAAGACTAAGTCTGCACTATACGACGGTTTCGAAGGCGCTTCGCGGCCACCCGGACATTAGTGTTACGACAAAGCACCGCGTTCATTCACTGGCGAAGGAACTAGACTATCATCCGAACTCGATTGCCAAGAACTTGAAAAAGCAGGAGACCTCTACTTTTGGTGTCATCGTGCCTTCAATCAGAAATGATTTCTTTTCCACCGTTATCAGTGGCATTGAAGAGGTGGCCTATGGGCAGGGATTTAATACGGTCGTTTGTCAATCTAATGAGGATTGCGACCGGGAAGCTATTCATGTCCATACGTTGATTTCCAACAGGGTTGCCGGTGCGCTGGTCAGTGTGTCCAATACAACGACATCGGGTGCACATTTCAGGGATTTTCAAAAACATCGAATCCCTCTGTTATTATTTGACCGGGTCTGCGAAGACGTTGAAACTGACAAAGTGGTTGTGGACGACCATGGTGGAGCTATGCAAGCCGTGCGGCATCTCATCGGATGCGGATACAGGAAGATTGCTCACTTAGCCGGACCTCAAAACACCTCTGTCGGCAGAGACCGATGCAGAGGATATGTGGATGAGCTCAAGCGAAATGGGATAACCGTCGACCGAAAAATGATCACCTACGGCAGCTTGCAAGAGGATAGTGGGGTTACAGCTTTGCGTGAATTGCTCTCGCGTGTCAGGATGCCTGAGGCAATATTCGCCGCGAACGACATGATGGCGATAGGAGCGTACAAGGAAATCAAACGCAGAGGCATGCAGATTCCAGGAGATGTGGCTGTGATTGGCTTTGGGAACAATACATTGTCATCCTATCTTGACCCGCCGCTGACTACGGTCTCACAATTTCCCTATGAGCTTGGCAAGGCCGCAGCCGATATGATATTGAGGCGGATTAAGAATCCGGAATATGAAATAGTACCGCAAGTTAAGGTGCTCGAAACCGAATTTATCTTGAGAAAATCAACATAAGACTTACAGTTTTGAAGGAAGGAGGTAGAGTCAAATCTTATCAACCTGCGCGCCTCGCAGCACAAATACTGACCAAACGCAGAGGTAAGGAGCGTGAAGCGAGATACCGCCGCAAGGCGTCCTGCAGAGAAATACGCTTAAGGGTTCCCGCAAAGCGGGGGCCAGCAAGATACTAATTTGACGGTGCTTTGATGTGTGGTCAAGGTACGATTAACTTTATATCACTATTATTTTTACTTTTTTAAAGGAGGATTATTATGTGTAAAAGATTGTTAGTTTTAGCATTAGTGGCAATGTTGTCTCCTGCGGTCTTGGGGGATATAATTGTAGACGATCACTTTGATGACGGTGATATCGAAACCAACACCACAGGCATCGGTACGGGATTCAATTACTGGGACATTGGATGGGGTGGAAACGTCACGGAAGCGAACTCAAACGTAACCCTTAATGGCCCGACTCACGGTGGGTCTCGAGCATCGATTGCCTCCAAAGAAGGTGTTACCCTGGGGGCCGACATCTGTCGTTTTGATTTTCAGGGAGTTAGCTTTGCTGTGGGCAATACAAGTGCTGGAACGACAGCTCGGGATTGTGTAGGTGTCAAGGAAGGTAATGAAGCCTGGGACTACGACGCCGGGCTGCCGACCGGTTTCTGGATTCAGTTTGAAAACACTTCGCTTACGATAGCCGACGGTAGCGGTGGATGGAATGGGACCTCTGTTTTGTTTTACGAATCCAGCACCGACGATAAAACGATATTGGCGACCTGGGAATTTGATACACTTAACTGGGATTCCGGGACAATGGACTTAACGCCTGTACCGAACATCACTCTGGATCTTGGTCCCACAGGTTATTCGTTAACCATTGAAGGTGATACAATAAGCAATGTGACAGGTTCGCTGTCTGGTACGTATGCGGCAGCGGGGATTACAAACGAATTAACCACAGGTTATGCGACCGCTTATATCCAATCGGAAAACCCCGGTATCGACATTTCGATTGATCAAATTATTATTACGGAAGGTGCTCCAGGTCCCGCGTTAGCCTCTCTCCCAAGTCCTGCCAATGAGGTCACAGATGTGTGCCGCGATGTTGTCCTGAGCTGGAAGCCGGGAGCCTATGTGGGAACATTGTCACCCAAGCACAAAATCTTCTTTAGCGAAGACTTTGAC
>CAYSLN010000133.1:0-6177 GCA_964431825.1 uncultured Pirellulales bacterium
ACGTTGATGAGAAGTTGCTTAGCAAGGTTAGCAAGCAGGTTAGTTCCGGTTCTCGTGATCCAATAAAAACCTGGGCGAGACGGTGCACTATCATTCCCGAGTTTGTGGGCTTTTCCTTTATGGTCCATAACGGCAAGATGTTCCATAAGGTTTTTGTTACCGAGGACATGGTGGGACACAAGCTGGGCGAATTTTCACCTACGAGGGTTTTTAAGGGTCATTCGAGTAAGAAAATAAAATAGCCTGTGGATATTGAATCGTGAATCGAACCACGAGTCACGAAATACGAGTTATTGTATATGTTAAGTGCTGATAAATTAAAAGAGCTTTGTCAACGACGGCAGGTGGATATAGGGCAGTTAGCAGACCAGCTTGCAAGCGGAAGGCTCGACAGGAAGAAAGCTGCAGCGGCCGTTAAGAACTGGCAAAAGGGTCTTTTCCAGCCAAAGCCACGTAAAGAGGATATTCACCGGCTGGCTGCTGCTTTGTCTGTTGAGGTAAATGACATAGTTGACTGGTGCTCGTCTTATCGCTTTGCTCCGCAATCGGCTCGCAAAGTCAGGTTAGTTACGCAGTTGATAGTCGGCAGAAGCGTGCAGGATGCAATGGATATCTTAAAGTTCACGAGAAAACGCGCTGCAACGATGGTCGATAAGGTTCTGAAAAGCGCGGTTGCGAATGCCGACGAGCAGCAAGCCGACGTCGAAAATCTCTACATAAGCTGCGCTCGTGCCGATGATGCGGGAGTTCGCATCGGTACAAAACGATGGATAGCAAAGGACCGAGGCAGGGCTCATCCTATTCAGAAAAAAGCCTGTCATATACATGTAACAGTAAGTCAGGCATAACGAGGATAAGTAAACTGTAAGAAGCAATACGAGACACCTGATTATGGGCCAAAAAACGTCACCAATAGGTTTTAGAACGGGAATAACGCTTGGATGGCAGAGTACGTGGTTTGCCCCAAAGGCTAATTACGGAGATTTTCTTGTCGAGGACCAGAAAATCCGCGACTATGTTGACAGGAAGCATAACCGTCAGATGCCCAGAGGTGCGGTGGCAAAGATTGAAATAATCCGAACACGCAACGAAGTGAATGTCACACTGCACAGTGCTCGGCCCGGTATGGTCATCGGTCCCAGAGGTGGCGAAGTTGATAAGTTGCGAGAAGAGCTTGAGGGGATAACGGGCCGAAAGGTAAGCGTTAATGTTATTGAGATAAAAGAGCCTGACCTAAATGCAACTTTGGTCGCCGAGGTGATTGCCGAACAGTTGAGTAAACGGGCCTCATTTAGGCGGACGATGAAACAGTATTGTGAATCGGCAATGAATGCCGGTGCTAAAGGAGTCAAAATTATTTGTGGCGGGCGCCTAGCAGGGTCGGAAATGGCACGGCGGGAAACGCAGAAGCTCGGTAGTATTCCGTTGCATACATTGGATGCCAATGTAGATTACGCCGCGGCAACATCCAGAACAACCTATGGAGCCATTGGCATCAAAGTTTGGATTTATAAAGGTAAGTTCGGCGAAGAGATTGTACCGGTCCAGCGTCGCAGGACTCGGCCGCCGAGGCGTACTGACACGGGACCAAGACGAACTGGCGGTTTTAAGACTAAGACTGCGGCTGTTCGGGACAACGGCACAAAAATCGATGTGCCTGCTTCACCTGAGAAATCTGACGCCGATGAATCGAAAGGTATGAAGGAAACTTAAAAGACCGCTTTTTGTATAAGGAAAGCGCTCGAATATAGCTTTTTTAAGGGCCTGTAAAAATGGCAATGATGCCTAAAAGAGTTAAGTATCGTAAGAGCCAGCGTGGCAGGATGAAAGGTAATGCCTCGAGATGTAACTTTGTTGCGTTTGGTGAGTATGGGTTACAGGCCTTGGAAACCAGCTGGATTACCGCAAAAAACATTGAGGCTGGCCGAGTTGCAGCAACTCATTTTCTGCATCGTGAAGGTAAAGTCTATATCAGGTTATTTCCGCATAAACCGGTCAGTTCCAAACCGCTGGAAACCCGAATGGGCAAGGGTAAAGGTGAGCCTGAGTTTTGGGTTGCAAGGGTCAGACCAGGCCAGGTTTGCTTTGAGATTGGCGGAGTAAGTGAAGTGGTAGCGAAGCAGGCGATGCTTAGAGTTGCCCATAAAATGCCAATCCGGTGCAGGTTTGTTAAGCGTAGACATTCGTTGTAGTAAAGGTACTTTAAATGAAGGCAAAGCAGTATCGTGAAATGGGCATAGAGGAGCTCGATATCAGACTGGAAGAACTCCAAAGGCGTCTGTTTGAATTGCGGTCTCAGGCGGCCACAGAGAAATCGGAAAATTCCAAATCTGTGGCTAATACCAAACGCGATATTGCCAAGATTAAAACAATAATACGTGAGTTCCGTTAGAAGTCCCTGAAACAGGGAGCAAGCGCCAAGCATCTTACCTCTAACGGGGTGAAAGTAAATGACAGGTGGTTGGCAATTGGGAATCGAAGATGCAGGATCGAAAAATAAAAACTTTAACTGGTAAGGTGATAAGCAACAGCGGTAGTAAAAGCGTTAGGGTTGCTATTGACTTCAAGGTCAAGCATCCGAAATATGGCAAGTATGTCAAGTGTAGAACAAAACTCGGCGTTCACGATGAGCATAGCCAAAGTGGTATAGGCGACCTTGTTGAGATTGCGCAATGTCGTCCTTATAGCAAGAGCAAGAGTTGGCGTCTTGTAAAGGTTGTGCAAAAAGCAGTTGAAGTGTGAAGCCGGATACGAGATGTGTGATTATGATTCAGCAGGAAACAATGTTGGATATAGCTGACAACTCCGGTGTGAGATCGGCGTTATGTATTAAAGTTCTTGGGAAAGGTGGGGCCAGGGGCAAGGCGACCCGACCTGTGGCCGGCGTGGGCGATATTGTTTGCGTTGCCATAAAAAAGGTGTTACCGAGCTGCCAGTTGGATGATAAGAAAGTACATAAATGTCTTATTATTCGCACCAAGAGTCCTGTAAGACGCAATGATGGCAGCTATGTAAGGTTCGATAGTAATGCCGCAGTGATGATTGATAACGACGGTAATCCCATAGGCACCAGGATTTTTGGTGCAGTCGCTCGTGAACTTCGTGAAAAAAACTATATGAAAATCATCTCGCTGGCAAGCGAGGTGGTATAGCAAGTGGTATAGAAAAAGAAAATAGCATTTTAATATGTATTTCTGATTTTTGATATGAAGACAGCACTACACGTTAAAAAAGGTGATATGGTTGAGATTATAGCTGGTGATCATAAAGGAGCTACCGGTAGAGTTCTGCGTGTAATACCAGAAAAGAGTAAGGTAATAGTCCAGGGTCACAATATAGCCAAAAAGCATGTTCGGCCTTCACGTAAAAATCCCCAGGGAGGTCGAATCAATGTTGAACAGCCGATACATATCAGTAATGTCTTGCCTTTGAACCCAAAAAGTTCGAGAGGTTCTAAGGTTCGTTATCAGACGAAGGAAGATGGCAGCAAAAGGCGCCTTGCCAGTGACGGCACGGAAATCAGCGTTATTAGAAAGGTGAAATAGCGTTTTGTCAGTTGAATTGTGAAACACTAAATATGGCACGTTTAAGAGAGTTATATAAGTCCAAAATAGTACCGGAGCTGACCAAGGCTTTTAGCTATAAGAATCATATGGCTGTGCCGCGGATTGAAAAGGTTATTATCTCCATGGGTGTGGGCAAAGCGATTCAGGATAAGAAATTCTTGGAGCTGGCCAAAAATGATCTGATGATGGTTACCGGCCAAATGCCTGCAGTCTGTAAAGCAAAGAAAAGTGTCTCGAATTTCAAGCTTCGTGAAGGTATGGAAACCGGCTTGAAAGTTACTGTTCGAGGCATAAGAATGTACGAATTTATGGATAGACTCATTAGCCTTGCTATCCCGCGGGTAAGAGACTTTCGTGGCCTTGACCCAAACAGCTTCGATGGCAGAGGTAATTACTCAATGGGCCTGACTGAGCAGAGTGTCTTTCCGGAAATCAACCTGGCAAAGATAGAATTTCAGCAGGGTATGAATATAACCTTTGTAACGACAGCGAAGACTGACGATGAAGCAAGAAAATTGCTTCAGCTTTTTGGCATGCCGTTCAAGGGCTTAACAGCGGCAGAGCCTGGAGAATAAGTCAACAGGCAAAATGTGCGTAAATTTGGAGCACGTGGATGTCAACCAAAGCACTGGAAAACAAAGCGAAAAAGAAACCAAAATTTCGTGTCAGGCGATATACGCGTTGCGAGCTTTGTGGAAGGTCCAAAGCGGTTTATCGTAAGTTCAAGATTTGCCGGATTTGCTTTAGAAGATTGGCGAACGAAGGAAAAGTTCCGGGAGTTAAAAAAGCCAGTTGGTAAATTGTAGACCGTTACAGGATGCAAAATCATGAGTTTAAGTGACCCAATAGCTGATATGCTGACAAGAATTCGCAACGCTGTGCGAATAGGAAAAAGTCAGGTTAATGTTAAGGCGTCTAACATTTGCGAAGGCATAGCAGCCGTTCTTAAGAATGAAGGTTACATCGATGATTTTGACCGGATTGATGATGGAAAGCAGGGAATACTGCGAATTTCGCTCAAATATGACCAGGAGGGCAAGTCCGTTATTAGCGAAATAGCGAGAACGAGCAAGCCCGGCCGCAGAATATATGCAACGGTGGATAAATTGCCGCGGGTTTTAGCTGGTATGGGTATAGCAATCGTTTCCACAAGTAAAGGTGTAATGAGTGATAGAGGCTGCCGAGAAACTAAGGTCGGCGGCGAGATACTTTGTACGGTAAGCTAAATGAGTCGAATTGGAAAAAAACCTATTGTTATCCCTGAGGGTGTTACGGTTGAGCAAAAGGCCCGGTGTATCAAGGTTTCTGGTAAGCTCGGTAACCTGCAGATGGACTGTCATCCGAAGATAAAAGTAAAAATTGATAATCCCGAGGGGAAAATACTGGTCGAAAATAAGCATCCACAAGAACACCAGAGCAGACAATTGCACGGCACAATGCGTGCCTTGATAGCTAATATGATCATCGGTGTCAGTAAGGGCTTTGAGAGGAAGATGGAAATATATGGCACCGGCTATAATGTTAAAGAGCAGGGCGGAAAACTGGTTTTTCAGGTTGGATTTTGCCATCCAATAGAGCGCCCGATACCGAAGGGTATAAAGGTAAGCATTGATGTAGCTGCAACCAGGGGCAATGAAGTCCCCGCTAAGTTCGCACTTTCGGGAATAGACAAGTACCTGTTAGGACAGTTTGCCTCTGATATACGGAAAATAAGACCCCCGGAACCTTATAAAGGAAAGGGTATCCGTTATGCCGATGAGCAGGTGCTACGCAAAGTTGGCAAGGCATTTACTTCAGGAGCTGCATAGTAGCTGAGAATTGACTTTTTATGAAAACGGAAAGAATGAAAAAGGCCGCCTTGCGGCGAAGATACCATGTGCGAAAAAAGGTCTTTGGAACACCGGAGAGACCGAGGCTGTCGGTATTTCGTTCGAACAGGCATATTTACGCGCAGATTATAGATGATACCGCAGGAGCAACGCTTGTCTCCATTAGCACAAGGGCAAAAGCCCTTCGGAGCCAGTTGACTAATGCTGGTGATAAAAAAGCTGCTAAAATCGTGGGTGAAGCAGTTGCAAAACAAGCTCTCGGAGTGGGAATCAAATGCGTATGCTTTGATAGGAATCGATATAAGTTTCATGGCAGGGTCGGAGCTCTTGCTGATGCGGCGAGAGAAGCTGGACTGGTTTTCTAAAGAGAAACAATAAAGTGTGGAGAAAAAATTGGCAATAGAACCGGTTAAAGTAGCTGATCAGGAAGAAAAGCCGTTGGAAGATACGGTCGTGAAAATATTTCGCTGTGCCAAGGTAGTCAAGGGTGGTCGCAGATTTAGCTTTGCGGCCTTAGTTGTTGTTGGAGATCACAGCGGCACGGTTGGCATCGGTTACGGTAAAGCTAAAGAAGTTCCGCTGGCCGTCGAAAAGGGAGTCAAAGATGCCAAAAAATCTATACATAAAATAGCTCTTGTTGGCCGAACGATCCCACACCAAATATTTGGTAAATGCAGGGCTACAAAGGTAGTGTTGGTCCCGGCCAGCCCCGGTACAGGAGTTATCGCCGGCTCCAGCGCTCGAGCAGTGCTCGAATATGCCGGTGTGCAGGATGTTCTTAC
>CAYSLN010000134.1:0-6072 GCA_964431825.1 uncultured Pirellulales bacterium
AAAGAGGCAATTAATCTGGAGCCGAAAGACGCTGAATTGTATAGCCAATTGGGGGATGTTTATAACCAGATGGATAATTGTGAAGAAGCAATACTTCAATACAAGAAGGCTTTGGCGATTAAACGGGATTCTGCCGAGGCCTACTATGGTATGGGTATTTGCTATGGCAAATTGGGAGTGGTTGAGGATGAGATTCGGGCATATAGAAGGGCTTTGGCGATTAAGCCTGATATGCTGTCTGCTCTGGTAAATTTGGGTAATGCCTATTTTGGCAAGCAAAACTATGATGCGGCTGTCGAACTGTATGAGAAAGCGACTTACTTAAGTCCTGATGACAGTTTGCTCCATTACAATCTTGGAGCGGCGTATTCGAATAAGGCCGATTATGAACGAGCGGTAGCTGCATACCTCAGTGCGGTTGAGATTGAGCCGGAGATGGGTGATGCACATTACGGACTTGCATTTGGATTTTATCAACTGGGAAAGTATGACTTGGCGTGGAAGCACATACAGATAGCTGAGAGATTAGGGGTGGATGTCACCAAGGAACAACTCGATGCCATCAAAAAGAGTTTGCGATAGGCAGGAAAAAGTCGTTTCCTGGATTGCAGAACTTACGGGACAACCTAAAGCGTTGGTGCAATCTCGACTTCGCGAGGAATTCAATAATCCTGGTACCAATGTGAGCCGCGCTTTTCGCGAAGCAGGTCTTAAGGCTTATACATGGAGCGAGGGACTGGCGAGTTTCTACAGTCAGACGGATGCCTTTCTCTATGAGCTGGTTATCTGGAATCGCAACAAGCTTAAGCAGCGGATGCGCCGTTGGATAGCGAGGCGCCTGGCCGATGGCGAGGAGCGGACACTTGATGTTTTGAGTATCGGTGATGGTCTGGGATTCGATTCGGCATGCCTGGCGGAGGCGGGCCACCGCGTGGTTTATTTTGAGGTGCCGGGTTATACGGAATCCTTTGCACGAAAGGTTTTCGCTGAATGCAAAAAGGACGTGGTTATAGTGACCAACCAGGCCGAGATACCTTTGGGTGCTTTCGATGTGGTAGTCTGTCTGGATGTGCTTGAGCATCTTCTTAAACCACCAGAATTTATTGAAACGGTTGCAGGTTACCTTCGTCCGGGTGGTTGCTTAATCGTGCATGCACCTTTCTACATGATTGCCCCCAGTAATCCCACACATTTGAAATGTAACAGGCGGTATAGCGGCAGTCTGTCGCTCTACAAAAAGCATAACCTTAGACTTATTGATGGAGAATTTGGGTGGAACCCAATCGTGCTCCAAAAAGTGGCAAATGGTTCACAAGCCCCCTGCCGATTTAGCGTCAAACTTCTGGGGCTGAGGCTTGCCGGTTGGTATTTAGCCACCGGACGTTTTTCAACCTTACCTTTCTGGTGGGTGGATTCCTATCGCCGCAAACGGAATCGGTGGTTCGATAAATAGCAGTTCGGACATAAAAGTGCACACAAGGAAACACTCTGTCTTACAAAATCGTTGATGTTACTGTGGTATGTGTGTATATTGTTGTTAGATGGGTTAGTTTCTCATGTCTCATGTGAAGCAAGATGGTTAACAGTGAAAAGAAAGTTTTTGTTGCGCTAAGTGGTGGGGTGGATAGTTCGACCGCTGCTGCGTTGTTGCTCGAAGCCGGTTTTAGTTGTGCAGGTGTGTTTATTATCACCAACGACCAGAGTCATCATGCGCAGGCAGATGCTGAAGATGTTGCCAAAAGATTGGGTATAAAGCTGTATGTGCTGGATCTTCGCAGCGATTTTGAGCGGATAATTGATTATTTCTGCAGCGAGTACAAAAAAGGACGGACACCAAATCCTTGTGTTCTATGCAACAGATTAATTAAATTTGGGAAATTGTGGGATTTTGCACGGGATAACGGTGCCCAATTTCATGCTACCGGCCATTATGCGAGAATTCTCAAAGCCAATGGTCAGGTCGGCTTATACGAAGCTGTCAATGTAGCCAAAGATCAGTCTTACGCTTTGTCAATGATTGACAGGGGCGTATTGCCTAACATTATCCTGCCGATGGGTTGCTATTCCAAGGGCCAGACGCGAGAGATGGCAGCAAAGTTTGGCCTGGGCACCGCACAAAAGGCAGAATCTCAAGAGATATGCTTTATACCTGACGATGACTACGTTTCTATGCTTGAGCAGCGATGCCCGGAACTTGTCCGAGAAGGGAAGATTGTCAGCAGCGATGGCAATCTTCTGGGAGAGCATAGCGGCGTGCATAGGTTCACTATCGGCCAACGGCGCGGGCTGAGGGTTGCGATGGGTAAGCCATACTATGTTGCGAGGATTGATGCCGAAAGTAACACGGTTACACTTGCCCCAAAAGAAGAAGTTGTCCACAGGAAGCTTTGGGTAACGGGAGTGAATTGGCTGGTTGATAAGCCGGCATCTTCTTTTCGAGCTAAGGTGAAGATACGATATAATGATAGCGGCGCTTCAGCGAGTGTTTTTCCACAAGGTGATACCGCTATCGCTGAGTTTGATGAGCCTAATCTGGCGATAACGCCGGGACAGCTTGCGGTTTTTTACATTGAGGAAGGGGGGAATTACAGGGTTGTTGGCGGAGGATGGATTGACAAAGCAGCCGACTAATTGTCTGATAATACCTTTGGTGGAATCCATGGCTAAATGCCGATGACAACAAAGGGTTTTCACTATGCAGACGAACGATGATATTTTGAATTTGCTTCGTGAAAAAGGAGCTCAAGCGGCACGGCAGACGCAGAGAGCAGTAATATTACAGCCCGGTGCCATTGGGGATTGTATATTAACTTTGCCGTTAGCCGAATTTATTAAGGATTCCCTGGGATTGGGTGGAGTCGATATTCTGGGGCACACCGAATATGTTGGTATTCTGCCGGGCAGGACCTGTGTTGATGGTGTTCGTTCCATAGATTTGATGGATTTACATAAACTGTTTGTTGAACCAGCGAACTTTGAGCTTGCGGACAGGGACCCATTGATTAATGTCTTCGCCGACTACGCGTGGATTTTGACATTTATGGGTGAGCCGGACAGCGACTTTGAACAAAATCTGATTTTTACTGTCCATTGCAGCCATAGCGCGGAAGTTATAACATTACCACTAAAGCCACCTGAAGAGCACTGCGAACATCTAACCAAATTTTATGCACAGCAATTCATCGACCAGAGTGGTTTGTCTTTGGAGGGTGGAGCAGTTCGGTCTGATGATGTCCTGATAAGAGCAAGCAAAGCAGACAGAGACAAAGGACAAAAGCTGCTGAAAGAAGCTGATGTTGACCTTTCCAAGAAGCTGGTGGTCATTCAGCCAGGTAGTGGTGGATTGAAAAAGTGTTGGCACCTGGATAATTTTTTGGCTGTGTCTAAAGCACTTAGCTCTAAAGGTGCCGAAGTAGTGTTTCTGTTAGGGCCGGCTGAGTTAGATAGATTCAGCAAAGCTGCAATTAAGAAGATAAACAGTGTTGCAAGGTGCTTGACGGATTTATCTTTGACGGAGGTAATCGGCCTTTTGAGTTGTGCTGATGCTTTCTTAGGCAACGATAGCGGCATTACTCATCTGGCTGCTGGGTTGGGTACCAAAACAGTGGCTGTTTTTGGGCCAACTGAGCCGGCTGTGTATGGTCCCATTGGGCCGGCTGCGACAGTATTTGTAAAGAAGACCACATCTTTTGCCAAAAAGCCCTCGCCGAGCTTGCAGAAAGAACTTCTGGGGATTTTGCTTAGCTAACGCCAAGTCCTGTAAAATCAAGTCGTTATAGTATCTAAACTTCCCTAACAACGAAAGTTGCTTGACATTAGGCCCTATAAAGGTATACTTATTGACTAAAGAGTTGGGATAAAGCAAGGAACGCGGAGAAGTCATTAAATTTATGTCGTGCTACGTTTCTGCAGTAGCAACGCTACAGAGGGTGGGACCTACTTGGCAGAGTAGCGGAGAAAGGAGGGAAACTATGCGCGCACTAAAATTGCCTTAATATGCGCCCATACCGCGCTGCGTTTCTGCACGGTAAGAGCGCAAAAAAACTAAAATGCAAAAAAGTTTTATACAATCAACCGAGTTTTGTTGCGAAAGAACAAAGTTTTAGAAAGAGGACGAAAAAATGAAAAAGTTCCTAATAATTTTCAGCGTATTTTTTTTGTTGGCTAATGGTGCCGCAAAAGCAGAAGATATTGCTCCTCCTTCTCAGGGCCCTGGTGAGCATACTACTATAGCTACCGCGGATGGCAAACATATACGGGATGACAAACTGGCAGAATATGTTGCTTCGAAAATTCCGAAAGATGGAGGCGGTAATCCTCAAGTCAAGGACGTTAAGATATTTGTCCAGAGCTGTTATGGAGGTGGTTTGCTGGACGATTTTGCGAAGGTTTTCGGCCCAGGCGGGGCTTGTGAGGGTGTGCCCTGGGTGGGCGGTTCAGCTTCCTCGGATAATGAGTGCAGTCATAGACTCTCTGATGAGCGTGCTGGAGACAAGGGCAGCGGCTTTTGGACAGATTCATTGACACCAGAGGTTAGCGACGGTGGTAATGTCGCCACCGACCTCACCACAGCAAAGGCCAACAATCTCTGTGCTCCTGGCGGAGTAATAGACAAACAGATTGGGAAGAAAGAGAACTCGACAGTGCCAGCGGAAATGGCGGAGACAGTATCACCTGGACAGGTGCTTCCAAACACAATGCGGTGATATTCGGCGGAGGGGGAACCGATAAAAGTTTCGAAAATAATGTCAAAAATATGAAAAATGCACTTGATGATGCCTGGAGCGGACATACTACTTCCATTCAAGAAAAGAGTCAAGGCACAAAGGCTGATTTGTGGAGTATGATCGATAATGCATGTGCAGGCCTGAATTCTGACACCCAGCTGGTTCTTTACATTACAGGCCACGGTGACACAGAAATTGATTGGATGGAAAGTGATGCTGCGCTAATCTGGTATATAATGAATACTAATCAGGGATTTCATAAATATATCGACTTAAATAGTGAAGACTGGATCAAAGGCTGGACACAAGGACAGGAATGGATGGAAGAACAACCAGATGTGGAACCTGCAGCCTATATAGATATAATGCTGGAGGGTCCTGTTTATGGTGAAAACTGGGTTATTTCACTCAATAATACAATTATCGATTTGCCCACGGGCCTATTATCGGGCGAGCTTGAGCTTCCTTTCGATTGGACGATACTGCAAGCGGGGGGAAACCACTTGCAAATTTACGCCGTCGGCTCCCCAACCTACGATATGATACTTAGCAATTTCGAACTTAGTAGTGGACCCATTGGTGATGTCGATGTAATCCCCGAGCCGGCGACAATATGTCTGCTGGGTCTTGGTGGTCTGGCTTTGATTCGTCGGCGGAAAGAATCAGCGAATTAGACGAATAGTGAATTGGATTTATGGAGGAGAGAGATTACTTCGCTTAGTATTCTGCAGAGAGGGTCTGCGCTCAGGATGACGCCACGCCAATTTGTAATCCAACTGTGTATAGACCCATTGGGCCGGCTGCGACAGTGTTTTCTCGCAGTGCTGCGACTTTTGATAAAAGGCAATCGCCGACTGTGCAACAGAAGCTTGTGGCAGCTTTGCTGGAGTGATGTGAACTTCTTCGAAAGCATAAAATTCGGCTTATGGGGCGGCTGGTACCTGCCTAAAAAACCAGAAAAATACGTGAAAACACTGTAAGTTGACCTAATTCTGTGATTGGCTGTTTTAGCAAGGATTTGCGGCCTATCAGGTTAGAAAACCACAAATATTTTAGCATCAGAGTATTTAGCATAATCCTTGGCGGGTTAATTTTTCTTGACGGAGTGACGGTGAATTTGGTATAAAGTAGTTGTTGGAGTCTATAGATTTTGGCTCAGAGAAATAAAGAATGCCGACGGTGCGGCTTCCTGGAGTGTTAAGCCTTGACAAGTTTTTCACGGAGGAGAGGCTACAGGACGTCTTATGTGGGTCACAGAGTTTGGTTTTTAACTCTAAATCAAGGTTTTCGCATTTCAGTTAACAGTCCACATTGAGCTTTTGAAGGAAGGAGGTAGGACAAGGTT
>CAYSLN010000135.1:0-6055 GCA_964431825.1 uncultured Pirellulales bacterium
CTCGGAGTCAGATTCGCATCGGCATTCTCACCTGCAAGCGCACCATCGAGGTACAAGCTAATAGTATCGTTATCCGCATCTATACGCTATTGGTTTGGAAAACCTCCGCCATCACCTCGATATGGAAGGGCTGTTGTTAAGCCAAAGGGCCGGCTGTTGGATATATTCTGTGCGACTCTCGCAGAGGAAGGTGCCCTGCCAGTATGATGATTCCATGAAAACAAAAACAGATAAACAAAGCCCGGAAGCATCAAGACAAATCTACCAATAGCATTTGACATCCTAAGCAACTGACACAAGATTTAATGTCCCCTGGTGGGATTAATACGATCTATTCAATATTACGACATCCTCTTGTCAAAGACATAAGGGAAGAATCGAAGACTATTAAGGTGCCTCGTAATCGTGGGGCGCCAACTACATCATCTGATAATTGAGCTGACCTAGCCAATCAACCGGTTGAACCTACCAGAAGAAAGCTGGGGGGCCATTGACGCGGGGCACTGCAACTTCGCCCACCATATCCGGGTCGAACCTTCTCCACTCACTATGACCGTCCAAGTAACCAACGTTTCCCCCAATAGGCTCGATTCCGCCCTTCAAATGGCTGCTTTGATCGTACACTCCACTTTCAGCGAAGATACCCCCCGCAACCTCGGCAAAATTGAACCCATACTTTTTGCCGGTATCACGTGCGCCCATAATCGAATCAACAACAACCTCTCTCAAGGCTGGTTGACGCTCCTGGATTGTCTTGCACCAAATCTTATCCGAGCTATCTCCTTCATAGCGATTAATCGCAGCCCGCGGCGACGCTGGGGGAGCAACCTCCAATATGAAGCAATATCCGGATACAATAAAACCATTTTCATTTGTGAATTTAGTTCCATCCCACGTTTTGTTATTGAACATCCAGAACAGGTCATTGTACTTCTGGTGGTTATGGTTTGACGGACAATAGAACATCTCTCGCTTCATACCGGTCCCGAGCATGAAGTGCACCGTATTGACCGCAACATCCTGCAGCCAGTTTCCGCCAGTGTTGGGCAATGGCAGCTTTGTATTGTTGTCATCCGCATACATATTCAAGGCAAGCACATGCTGACGAACACGCGATTGACACGACTGTTGCCTGGCTTGTTCTCGGACCCTCGCCAGCGCAGGCATTAGTATCCCCATCAACAAGGCAATTATGGCGATGACAACCAGCAGCTCTATGAGAGTGAACGCTCCTGCCCGTTTCCCCGCCCCGAACCAAATACAAGGGTTTTTGCGCAGGCCCGATACAGCCCCCGAAACGGCGATGGGACGACTATCCAAGGCTTCTGCATTCTCAATCGTTTTGACAATATGTACATTTCGCATGACTATACCCTTTCGTGAACCAAAAACAAAAACCTATTCTGCAGTACACTTCACGCACCACAGAACCTTCCATTAATATTTAATATTACCGTACTATCACAACTACCGTATTATCGCAGAATCATGGTCCATAAAGCAAGTATTAATCGCGTTTTATTTCAACCATTTTGCGAATCGGCTTGAGTATTAGATCAAGTTACCAAAACCAAGTTTCAAACTGGATAACTCGAAACCAAATCACTGTAAGAATTACTCTGACACGAACACAACACAACCTGTATGTACGCCTATGGTCACCAACTCAAGCTGCGCCTCCACAACAGTTTCATCAACCGGTTGACCCTACCAGAAGAAAGCAGGGTTACCAAAACGGGGCACTGCACTCTCACCCTGCATATCCGGGTCGAACCTCCTCCACTCACTATGACCGTCCAGGTAGCCAACATTTCCTCCTATAGGTTCAATCTCACCTTTCAAATGGCTGGTTCGATCGTATACTCCATATCGCTGGTAGATGCCCCCCGGAACTTCGGCAAAATTGTACCCATACTTGCGGCCAGATGAAGCTACGCCCATAATCGAATCAACAACCACTTCCCTTAAGGCTGGTTGACTCTCCTGGATTGTCTTGCACCAAATCTTATCCATGTTATCTCCCACATAGCGACGAATCGCAGCCCGCGGCGACGCTGGGGGAGCAACCTCCAATATGAAGCAATATCCGGATACAATAAAACCATTTTCATTTGTGAATTTAGTTCCATCCCACGTTTTGTTATTGAACATCCAGAACAGGTCATTGTACTTCTGGTGGTTATGGTTTGACGGACAATAGAACATCTCTCGCTTCATACCGGTCCCGAGCATGAAGTGCACCGTATTGACCGCAACATCCTGCAGCCAGTTTCCGCCAGTGTTGGGCAATGGCAGCTTTGTATTGTTGTCATCCGCATACATATTCAAGGCAAGCACATGCTGACGAACACGCGATTGACACGACTGTTGCCTGGCTTGTTCTCGGACCCTCGCCAGCGCAGGCATTAGTATCCCCATCAACAAGGCAATTATGGCGATGACAACCAGCAGCTCTATGAGAGTGAACGCTCCTGCCCGTTTCCCCGCCCCGAACCAAATACAAGGGTTTTTGCGCAGGCCCGATACAGCCCCCGAAACGGCGATGGGACGACTATCCAAGGCTTCTGCATTCTCAATCGTTCTGACAATATGTACATTTCGCATGACTATACCCTTTCATGAGCTCAAGAACAAAAACCTATTTTGCAGTATACTTCACGCACCACAGAAACTCCTCTTAATATCATCCTATTATCATAACTACCTTATTATCGAAGAGTTATGATCCATAAACCGAAGATTAATCGCGTTTTATTTTTACTATTTTGCGAAAAACTTTAATCATCACAGGCATATAGCAGCAAAAAACGTGTTTTTAGGCGATTTTGGGCCACCAATGCCTTTTAGATACCATATTATTTGCTATTTATGCCTGTTATCTATGTGATACGATGTGCGAAAGCAGCGATGTGTTCCATTAATCCTGTATTTTTTTGTTTTTTTTTGTGCTCCATTTGTACTCTATTCCTTCAGGACTAATAAGCCCACAGTTATCAGCTTTTAACAGAATAACAGCAGCGACAATTCAGGGATTAGCCACATTGATTGAATGTTTGAAGTAGGCCGTTTTTGCAGCCTTGATGTTAACTCGGCACACGCTCTCTGCGGTACTCTCGCAAACTGACCCCTGTCACCCTGCGAAAATATCTGGATATGTGCCAGGCACTATCGAATCCACATCGCAGTGCAATCTCTCTGACTGTCATATCGGTGCTGACCAGAAGCTGGATTATGCGATCGACCCGCATTCGCCTGATTTCCTGGTGAATTGACCGTCGCAACACCGTACGAAAACGGTTCTCAAGCACTCGCCTTGAAACCGTGGTAGCATCTACGACGTCCCTCACTTGTATGGCCCTGTCAACATTTGTGCGAATGAAACGAATTGCAGTTGCAACCTCAGTATCGGAAACTGCGGCAATATCCGTGGACACACGTGTAGTAATGTGGGTCGGGTGACCAGATATTCTCTGACCGATTACCTTCTTGCCTTTCATCATCTGGTCGAGCAGCTCAGCCGCCTCATAACCCGCTGCTTCAGCATTCATTGCAATGCTGGATATTGGAGGATCGGCTAGTTCACATACAAGAACATCATCGTCTACGCCGAGAACCGCGACATCTTCAGGAACATGTATCCCTGCAAGATCGCAGGCTTCGACAACTTGCAGCGCCCGGTCGTCATTGCAGCACATTATTGCGACCGGCTTGGGCAAAGACAAAAGCCAGTCGACAAGCAAGTATCGCTCGTTCTCCCATAAGCGTTTTGCATTGGACTTCGGCTGTTTATAACTGTAGACCTTAAAATTGTCCTGCGCTATCCGCTGCCGGAAAAAGCGGTTACGATCTCTTGACCATATAAACTCATCGAAGCCACAGTACGCAAAATTTCGAAACCCCCTATCAAGGAAGTGTTCGGCTGCCATTCGGCCAATCGAGGATGAGTCGGTTATGATGCCTGGAAAATCTTCATAAATATCTCTCATGTGCTGCACAAAAATCACCGGGAATCCCGAATCCACCAGAATCTGAGCAACTTTTACATCTCGGGCTATGGCCCCATCAATTTTCATCTCCCTCCAGTCGGGTAGCGAAGAATCCAGCGCCAGCGGCCTTCGATAGATCCTCCAGTGCCCATGCAATCGTGAGTATTTTGCAATTCCGTGCAATAAACCTCTGCCAAACTCTCTCGAAGTTTCCACAAACAATAACACGTTAGGCTTGGTTCTTCGTTTGTCGACCGCATGAACATTATCCTGAATTTCCCCGGATATACGCTCTTTCATACATGCCTCATCATCAAAATGATAGTTGTCGGTAGACTTTCTGCTACAGAGACAAAACCGTCGATGGAAAATCGAGCTTGTCCGTTTTTTGTCTTCTGCTAGAGAATCCTATTGTCTTTTCTGCCCATACAAACAAAGTCAAATTAATATACGGCTGACGGCAGCTCTGAGATGAAATTAGCATCACCACCTGTCAAACCAAACACACTTAGAAAACAGCTAAGTCAGACTATCCTGACCCTTTATTTTAACAAATTTCTAAGTCCCCACACAAGACAATTTTGTGTTTTTTTAGCCATTCTGCGAATCGAGTCCACGTTTCAGGCATCAAAATCGGTATTCTGACGGGCTCAATATCAGAGGTTTTTAGCAAATCATTTACTCATTTTGAAATACTTTCGGCGACAATAAATACGTCGGTTCCGTCTGTAACAGGCCCAGCGGATCGCCCCCTCCCACAACACAGACCAAAGATACGCAAGCAGAATTTTCACATCGGCAAATTTGGCTATTTTCACTGTGTTTTCCTTTGGCTACCCTATACACAGTCTTGTATACTTCTGTCCAGAGTTCGTTTTACATAATGACCTCCCCAACTTAGGACGGATTAACAATGTTTAATGTAATCCGCTACGTTATGCTGTTCGCGATTCTTGCCGCGGGCGCATCTTGCCGCAGTACGACACAGCCAATTCCGAAAGTTCTCGAACTCGAGGGAGATCTAAGAGTGCATGACCCTGTCATCACAAGGCAGGGAGATACGTTCTACGTATTCTCGACCGGTGGCGGTAGGCGGCGTCCAGGCATTATACCCATTCGACGTTCAAAGGACTTGTACAACTGGACTCGTTGCGGGCATGTGTTCGACAAGCTTCCCGAATGGGCTACAAAAGAGATACCCGGAGCAAGAGGAGCATGGGCTCCTGATATTTCCTACTACAACGGCAAGTATCACCTTTACTACTCTGTTTCAACCTTTGGCAAAAATAATTCCGCCATTGGACTGGTCACGAACAAAACCCTGGACCCGAACAGCCCTGATTACAAGTGGGAAGATCAGGGCATGGTCGTGCGTTCGACCCAGGGTAAAGACGACTGGAATGCCATTGACGCGAATCTGATTTTCAAGAACAAGCGTAGTGTATGGCTTTGCTGGGGAAGCTTCTGGGGTGGAATCAAGATGAGGCGTATTAATTTCGAAACCGGCAAGCTCTCCACCAAAGACACCATGCTTTATTCTCTGGCAAGCCGGCCCCGAACAAGTGAACATCAGACTCCGCCGGTCGAGGGGTCCATTGAGGCCCCGTTCATCATTCACCATAAGGGCTACTGGTATCTGTTTGTATCCTTCGATTTCTGCTGTCGTGGGGCAAAAAGTACATACAACGTTGTGGTCGGTCGTTCCCGCCATATCACAGGCCCGTATGTGGACAGGAGTGGCAAGCCCATGACAGAGGGCGGCGGAACTTTAGTGATTGAAGCCACAACACCGAACTGGCGAGGTCCCGGACACCAGGCTGTGCTTCAAGACAAAAGTGGAGACTACCTGTTGTTCCATGCTTATCACGGGGAAACCGGCAGGCCTGAATTAAAGATATCAACTATGGTCTGGGAGGACGGCTGGCCGCGAGTCGGGGAGCTGCCGTAGCTTAATACCAGGTTGCGCCGTATCCGGCATGTGGTGCTCTGGAAATACCAGCGAATTGTTTACAACAATAAAAAGAAGAATTCACAATTAAGACAAAGGAGAGAAAACTATGGAAATGAAA
>CAYSLN010000136.1:0-3302 GCA_964431825.1 uncultured Pirellulales bacterium
ATACCAGCAGTTGCTTGATAATGGCATTGATGTGCTGTTGGATGACAGGCCTTTGCGCGGCGGGGTGAAATTCAAAGATGCCGACCTGATTGGCATACCGATAAGAGTCACTGTTGGTGTAAAATCCATAGCGGAAGGTAATGTTGAAGTCAAGCTGCGGTCCGAATCCAAAAGCCGAAAAGTGCCGGTCGAAAAAGTAACTGATATGGTAATTGAGCTGGTAAACTCACTGAAAGAACAAATAAAGGCCTGATGCAGTAGTTAAAATTGGTCATTACGATGTTTACCAGTTCGTAGTTTTGGGCCAGCTAATTTTCCCAGGGTCTGGACGAATGTGGCAGCTAAAGGAACCTAATCCGATAAAACTCATAATTGGAATCCTGGCCGCCAACCACCAGTGTCTGCATGCTGCAGTGGAGGTGATAGATGACAACTTTGGCAGGATCGACCTTGTAAGCGATGTATGGCCGTTCGACAAGACCGATTATTATAAAGACCAGACCGGACCAAATATCCTGAGGCAATTTGTCAGCACCGAGCGATTGATTACACCAGGCAAATTAGCTAAAATCAAACATAAGACAAACAAACTTGAACAGAAATTGGCCACAAGGCTGAGCCTGCCTTTGCCCAGGCCGGTAAACCTGGATCCCGGTTTTATCGAGCCTTCCAAGCTGGTCCTGGCATCGACGAAAAACTATTCACATCGTATGTATATCGGGGGAAAAATGTATGCCGAGGTGACACTAATATTTGACAAGGGCTGCTGGTGTCCCCTACCATACACCTATCCGGATTACAAACAGCAGTGTTACTTCGACTTCTTCGATAAAGTAAGAGTTCGGTTACTGGAGCAGTTAAAATCGTTACGCTGACCATATTAGCAGCAATATTGCTTGTCGGTTCACTTGTGCTGTCGGTTATTTTAACAGCTATTGTGAAGGCCCTGGCCATTCGTGTCGGATTTGTCGCACGTCCGGTCGAAGATAGATATCACCGAGCCATTGTTCCTCTCGGGGGCGGTATTGCAATCTTTGCTGTGATGTCAATTATTGTTGTTGTCGCTGTCATGGCAGTAAAACTTCTCATTGTTCCTGGCCACCTTGGCTGGCTGGCCGAACGCGCCAGCATTAATCCTGCTGATTTTTTAGCCAAGATCGACCAGCTTTTGATTGTACTGTGTTGTGCTTTTATTTTATTTTTAACCGGCCTGTGGGATGATAAAAAGCATCTTGGGCCGTTTTTCAAACTCGCTGTCCAGTTTGCAGTTGCGATAGTAGCAGCTCTCTTTGCAGAAGTCAGGATTGAGTTTTTTATCGAAAACAAAATAATCACCTCTTTGCTTTCAGCCGTCTGGATAGTTTTGATTATCAACGCTTTTAACTTTCTTGATAATATGGATGGTGCTGCTGCCGGTATTGCAGTTATAGCAAGTTGCATTTTATTTACTGCTGCCGCCTTGAGTGGTCAGGTTTTTGTTGGAGGCCTGGCACTCGTTTTTGTAGGGACATTGTTGGGATTTTTGGTATTTAATTTCCCGCCAGCCAAGATATTCATGGGTGATGCCGGTTCGCTTGTAGTGGGTTTTTTCGTCGCACTTTTGACTTTGCGCACTACCTATTATCACGAAGTGCAAAGCGGGCAGTGGTATGCAGTCTTTATGCCGCTGGTTGTTATGGCGGTTCCACTGTATGATTTTATCAGCGTAACTCTGCTTCGCATAAGCCAGGGCAAAAGTCCCTTCATCGGTGACACCCAGCATTTTTCCCATCGATTAAGGAAGCATGGCCTGAGCGATACCCAAACGGTTCTGGCGTTATATTTAGCCACGTTATGCACCGGCCTTGGCGCTACTTTTCTATATCAGGTTAATCTGGCTGGAACGATTCTAATTTTTGCTCAAACTTTTATGATATTAGCCATTATAGCTGTTTTTGAAACCACAGCCAAAAATGACAAAACTGTTAATTGATTCGAATTTATTCAAAAGCAAAACGTTAGTACTTCTGGAAAGTGTATTGCTTGCCGCCTGTCTTTGTGTGCTTGCACTTCGCACTACCTTTGCCGAAGCTCCAATTGTTCAATCGATCACTCTGTCCGGGAGTCTCTGTGACCCTGTTTACAGTTTATCCGTGTCGGCTGTGTTGATGTTTGCTTTTGTCCTTTGGTTTATATGGAGTTTTTGGAGTAACAGATTCCTATACCGAGTCACCGGTATCGAAATCGGCCTGTGCATATTTTGTGTTGCCGCCGTGGTTTCCAGTTTTGCAGCCTCGGATAAACGGCTGGCGGTAACGGCTGTTGTTGTATTGTTAGCTCCGGTATTTTGTGCTATTTTGCTGGTTCAGATATTGGACTCGCAGTCAAAAATTAAGATTGTTCTGGTTGTTATTGCTGCTTTGGGTATGCTTTCAGCTTACCAATGTTCGGAGCAATTTTTCAGCAGTAATCAGATGACGATTGAGCAATATGAGGAGGCTCCGGAGACTATACTCGAGCCGCTTGGTATAAAGCCCGACACATTTCAACATTTCCTTTTAGAGCACAGACTCTATTCAAGAGGTGCCCGTGCTTTTTTCACTACAAGGAATTCCGCCGGCTCGTTTGCGTTGATAGCTTTTTTTGCAGCCATTGCCTTGTTCATAGCGAAATTCAAAGACCGCAAATCCGGTTTGTATAAACCTTTGGATTTATTCGGCAGCAGTGCCGTTGCAGCCATTGTTATTTTCGGCCTTGCTATTACGCGCAGCAAAGGGGCTATTATAGGCCTGCTCTTTGCCATCGTTATGTTTATTGTTTATTTATTATTCGGTGACCGCTTAAAGTCTTACAGAAAAGCCATATTGATTTTTTTCATAATAGCTGTCATCGTCGGCGGTTGTTTCGTAGTATCGTACGGATTAGCCAACGGTCGACTACCGGGTGGTAATTCAATGCTTGTAAGATGGCAGTACTGGCACACATCAGCCAGGATATATGCAGACCATTTATTTACAGGGGTTGGCCCGGGTAACTTTGCGCACTTCTATCCGCATTACAAATCCGCAGAAGCTCTGGAGTCTGTTGCTGACCCACACAACTTTCCACTCAGTATCCTGGCTCAATATGGACCGCTGGGTCTTGCCGGGTTTTTGGCTATGATTTTTATACCGTTATGGAAGGTGACTTCTTTCAATGCCGTAGGCTCGCCACTGAAAATTAAGCAGCACCGGGAGCCTTTCAGAATCTTGGCGTTAGCTTTCCTGATGGTTATATTGGCAACATTGCTGCTTATCAGACCGATGCTTATGTCCGTAGCACCT
>CAYSLN010000136.1:3402-6031 GCA_964431825.1 uncultured Pirellulales bacterium
GCTTGTATGATTGCAGCGGATTGTCGCCGGAACGCTCGGGCTCAATTTGCTATGAAAGCACCGTTTTTTTCTAAGGCACTGATTACCGCGGCAGGTTTGGTATTGTTTGCAGCCTACTTTTATTATGCGTGGTGGCCGGTATATAAAAGCACTGGAAAAATGCAGCAGGCCTACGACGCCATTTGTGCCGGTCAATTTATACAGGCCCACAGCCTTTTATCTGCTGCCGCCGAAGACGACCGATTGTCACCGACCGCATCGAATATGAACGGCAGACTTTACCTCCAGCATTACAACGAGACGGGGCAACAACAACCTGATTTGCTTGAGAAAGCAGAAGAATGTTTTCGTGATGCTATAAAACGCGATTGGGCTGATTACAAGAACTATGAGAAGCTCAGTGAAGTCTACCTTCTGCTTGGACAAACTCAAAAAGCTTACGACTGGTCTCTGAAAGCGACGAATCTTTATCCCGGCTGCGGCCGGTTGTGGTTCGGGCTGGCTAAAATCGCCGAGCAGTTAGGCAGGAATGACTTGGCTGTTGAGCAGTATCAAAAGACAATTGATATTGAAGACAGTTATCGACGCCAGTTTCAGATAATGTATCCTGAAAGAGAGAAGGTTGTAAGCCGAATCGACGAAGAAAAATACCGATTCGCAATGAAAAGGATAAAAGAACTTTCTGAGAAAAGCGGTATTTAGCCCCGGGTTTTACCGAGGATTTATTTCGAACTTTACGAAAGACGATCCATTATTTCATCGGGTATATCAAAGTTCGCGTATGCGTTTTGCACGTCATCGTGGTCTTCAATGACTTCCATCAGTGAAATTATTTTCTTTGCGGTTGCTTCGTCGCTGATCGGCACCATATTCTGCGGTACCATCGATATTTCAGCTACCTCAGTAGGTATATCTTTTTCTTTCAGTGTCTTTCTTAGTTCTTCATAAGCGCTTGGGTCGCAGGTTATTTCATAAACACTGCCTGTATTTTCCATATCGTCCGCACCTGCTGCCAGAGCAATTTCCAAAAGCGCATCTTCGTCGGCGTCGGAAGTACTGACTGTGATGAGTCCTTTTTTACTGAACATCCAGTTAACACAGCCGGTTATTCCGAGGGAACCACCATGTTTTTCGAACAGTCTTTTGACCTCCGGCGCTGTGCGATTGCGGTTGTCTGTCAGAGCTTCGACCATTATGGCTACTCCGCTTGGCCCGTAACCTTCGTACAGCACTTCTTCGAAATTAACTCCTTCCAGATCGCCGGTACCTTTTTTTATTGCCTTTTCGATTGTATCCTTCGGCATATTGGCTGCTTTAGCCTTGTCGATGGCATATCGCAGAGGCAGATTTGCGGACGGATCCCCGCCGCCATTTTTGGCTGCTACTATTATCATTCGTGCCAATTTACTCCATACATTGCCGCGTTTGGCGTCGATAACTGCCTTTTTGTGTTTTATTCCCGCCCAGTGTGAATGACCTGACATACCTGCTCCTAACCAATATTATAAACTGTGAACTATGAACTAACGAGCAGGTATTATACCTGATTTTCTTTCGCACATAAAACCATTTTTTTGGTAGAGCATCACCTTTCTGCGAAGCGCCTTAAATGTAGAGAACAGGTAGGGTTCGGCCTAAGATTTTTTTATTTCTTCTTTTGGCCGATGCTTCCATCTGCGGTGTACCCACCAGTATTGGCTGGGGTCTTCCCGCACAAATTCTTCGATCGCCTTGGTGTATTCTGCCGTAACCCACTCAAGCGGGTCATCCTTTTTGGCCCATTCCTCGGGCAGGATGATGCGGTTAATCCCAATTTCGAAGTAAAACCGGTTACCGAGTCTCCTGCTATATGCCACACCTATTGGTATGTTGTTGGTGACAGCCAGCAGGCCGATGCTTTTAAAAGTGCTGGCCTTTCGGCCAAAGAAGTCGACGAATATTCCTTTTCTGCCCGCATCCTGGTCGGCAATAAAGCACAGCGTTGCACCACTTGAACTGACTTTTGCCATAAGTTCGGTTGCGCCTTTTTTATCGATTAATCTTTGCCCGGCTTGTTCCCGTACACCGTGCAGATATTTGTTGACGAATTTGTTGTCCAATGGCCGGGCTACAGTGTAAATGTTAAAATCGAACAGGCCCAGGATGTAACCCATGATTTCGAAGTTGCCGTAGTGGCCGGTAAGCATGAGCATTCCTGTGTTTTCCTGCATCAGCCATTTGGCCCTTTCGGCGTTTTTATACTGGGAATAATCTCGCCAGTTATATTTCTTCACTAATCGCGGCGTGAACAGCACATCAATTGCCAGCATTGCAATATGTTCAAAGCTTCGCCGGCCCGTTTCCTGTAGCCATTGTTCGTCTTTTTCCGGGAAGCTCGCGCGGAGATTATCCAGAGCCCGTTTGCGGCCACGATGATAGTATTTCCATAGCAGCCGACCGAGAAAGCAGGCGGTGTTCAAATTGGTTTCGACATCGAACATGTAAAGAAAAACCACAATAATCCGAAGGACAAAATAGAGCATCCAATCCGTGAAAAGGTTGTGTTTTTTCTTTTTCTTCTTTCGCGGCACTGAATCAGCCATAGCCCGTGATTTTAGGCTCAAAATAGTAATTGTCAAGCTTTAGTGAA
>CAYSLN010000137.1:0-3378 GCA_964431825.1 uncultured Pirellulales bacterium
TATTCTAAAATAAATCGCCCCGGCCTTTAACCACCGGAAAGCTCCCGGCTCCTCTCGGCCGCATTCTGCAAAGCCTCGAGGACCGTTTCGCCGAAATTTTTCTTCATAAAGACCTTAAACGCTGCTTCCGTAGTGCCGTTTGGTGTAGCGACCTTCTTGGTAAGCTGCTCTGGTGTTTCACCGTTTTCGTTTGCCCTCTCAGCAAGCAACGCCGCACCTTTTGCAGTTTGGAGGACCAGCTCTTTAGCGTCTTCTTCACTCAATCCGAGCTTGACACCAGCCTTTATCATCTCCTGCATCAAAAGGAAAAAATAAGCTGGCCCCGACCCGCTTACGGCCGTGACCGCATCGAGTAGACCCTCGTCCTCAAGTACAATGGCCTCGCCCACCGACAGGAAAATCAACCTTGCTATTTCAATCTTCTCTTTTGCCTTCTCGTTGGCAAACAGGGCACTGGCACTCTCGTCGACCCATGCCGGCATATTGGGCATTACACGGACTATCGCTATGTCTCCTAAAATAGAAGAGATATTGGTTGTCTTTATCCCTGCCGCGATGGATATTACAAGTGTGGTGGGTTTAACTGCGTCCTTTATCTGCTTCAGAACATCGGACATATTTTGTGGCTTGACACTTAAAACCAGGTTCTCGACCTTCGATGCCAGTTCCGCGTTACTGTCCGTCGTCCTCACTCCGTAGTGTTCTCTCAGATACGACAGCCGCTCGGCCCGAACATCGCTGGCGAAAACCTTCCCCGGCCTGTAAACGTTGGCCTTTAAAACCCCGTTTATCATCGCTTCCGCCATATTACCGCTACCGATAAAACCTATTGTGCTCACGTCTTTCTCCTTGTTAAATTTAGTACCGAAGTTTATATTATAATCTCATGAGAGGTTTCGCGCAGTAAGTATAAAATCAATTCAGGAGAAAAGCAATGCAAAAACAAGTTGAATATTCGGATGCCGTTAAAACCAAATATCCCGAGCAGGTAGTAATAGCAATCGCCAAGGACAAGGCCGGCCGCGCCAATCCCGTTACTTTGGGCTGGACAATGATTGTATCAGGCCAGCCGCCGATGATGGCGATAGCCGTTGCAAAGAAACACTATTCAATCGAAGCCATCAGTCACTCGGAGTGCTTTACAATTGCGTTTCCATCTTCGGATATGGCCAAGGCTGCACTGTTCTTCGGCTCGAAGTCCGGCCGGGACATCGACAAATTCGCCGAGTTCGATTGCAAAACAACCCCGGCTGAGGAAATCGATTCGCTGCTCTTGGATGATGCCGTCGCTAATTTTGAATGCACACTCGATTCGCAGACCGAAGCCGGCGACCACATAATCTTCGTCGGTGAAATCGTCGCCGCCCACGTAAACACCGAGCCCAAGAAAAGACTCTATACAATCGGCTCAGGACACAAATTAGGCCCGGCATCATAAAAGAAAAGTCGAAGGATTGGATATTCCCGGAAAGCCTCCGCGAAGGGCCTTCTCTGATGTCCACCGACTGACGACTCATCGAAAAATGTACCGTACCTCTTTAAGTCCCCAAATAGGTAAACGTCCCTAAAATTTCCTTTGTAACCACGCCTTGTTCCATGCGATGCGATACGTCCGTACAGTCTCAATAGTAGAGCCAGCAATATCCGGTGTTTTGATTCTGGTAATGGATTGTGTCTGTATGGTGCAGATGAGGTCGGAGTCAAGACCATACAGCTGGCGATGCCTCCGGTCCGTTTGGAAGACAGCGATTCGGGCGTATCCATTGGGTAAATACTTGGCCACATTGGACCACTTGGTATTCTTACGGGCTAGTTTTCTTGCAGCCTTGATGATTCTTCTGCGTGCTTTCTTTACAACCTGCTGCGCATCCTCTTCGTCCGTAATACTTACAATGACCGAGCCATTAACCACTGTGCGCCAACCATTACGGTGTATCTCTGCCTGTCGGGGGATGATGGGGATCTGATCGAGATTCTTCCGAAACTCCTCAAAGACCAAAGGCATGTGTAGGTGGAAACTCATCAGAAGCGTTTCCATTTTGCATAGGGGCTTGGGCAAGGATACATTTGGCTTATAGAAGACAAAGCCGTTCTCTACCACGTTTTTGTAATCTTCCATTGACCGTGGTCCACCACGCTTCCGGATATCTCTCAGTTTCTTACCGTCAAGCGCAGCCCAACCTGGCCATGCGATGGGGGAGCGCAGTGACACCATATAACGGTCAAAACCCGGAGCGAAATATTCCGCCAAAATACCAGAGTAGATGCACATGTATTGGACCTTGGAGTAATCTCGTGACATTGGGCGAGCATATACTACCAGCTGGGATTTTCCTGCCAATTCAGACACAAGACACCCTTCGATGTGCCACCACGGAGTTTCGGTGTCCGCCTGCAATTCCTCCGGCATTACCTGCCGCGGAACTTGGATCTTACCGCCGAGGTGTTGACGGTAGAACAGTTTCAGCGCGAGAGCACAACCGTGACACGTATCCACGAGACCATCAACCATCTCAACAACTTTTGTGTCCGAAAGTGTTCGGCTCTTGCCATTCTTATCGAAATAAACGACCTCTTTCTGCCTGTATGTGATACGACCGTGGGCGATGCTGTTACGTACAATACTGTCACAATGAGTCACCAAAGACGAACAGTCAGCCTGTTTCAATTCATCTATGCAGACGGATAGCTTCCAGAGGTCATCAGTTGACTTCCCTCTTTCGAGGCGTAGGCATGTGGCAATCGGGCTGATGAATCTGTGAAGCACGCCCTCAGCCAGCTTCAGGTAGGCGGGATGTAAGCTGCGGTCACACAGACGCATAAAAGCATATTCCTCGCGCTCGATAGCCGTATCGTGCCAGTCCTCCCGTCCAATTTCGTTGAGGCTAAGCATAGCCCTGTCAATGTCATCAGAACTCTCATTGAGAACCTTAATAAGCCGTGCTGGATTTCCGGCTAGCTCCTTCTCCATGATCTCGGTATAGGTCCGTAGCGATTCTCGTGAGTAGAAACGCTCTGGTGTGCCATCAAGGTACTTTGCCAGTGCTAAATAGCCATCATGCCCACACGAGGAGAGGACGGGAAAGGCATGCAGCACCCGCTTGCGAACTCGTTCATTGACCGTGCCGGTCAAAGGAGCTCGCCACACTTCTCGTATCTTATTGAGATCAGATTCCATCGCGATATGGTTTTCTTTCCAACAATGTTTATATGGTTTCCGTATAAAACTCCCGACCGCTACGAGTCTCAGTATAACACCCCTTTACCCAAAGTCTATGTAATCCCTTGAGGTGACACCATACTTAATTCCAGCCGTTCTCTTCACCCCAAATCTCCGCGAAGCGCCTCCTCTAACGCCCACCGACCGACAACTATTCG
>CAYSLN010000137.1:3388-5998 GCA_964431825.1 uncultured Pirellulales bacterium
AATTTCCCTTGCCGCGTGTTTTTGCTTTAGCTTTTCTAATGCGTACTTTACTTGCTACTTGCCCAACGTGATGAGCAACATCCTTGCTCGAAACTCCATAGTATTTAGCGGCTCTAGTATTGGCAATTCTTGGAGATGTCCCCTCTCGAATCATCTTGCGTGCAAACATTACAGCTTTATAGAGTTGCTTGTCTGGTATGTACTCCATTGGATCTTTAATAGGCTTTCTTGCCATCTTCAATTTTCCTTTTCAACTTGTAGGGTGTGATTCCGGAAGCAGCATACTTAATTAACATCCCAATATCATTTTATTGTTACGAATCCTTACCTCTGTTGCATTGTAAAAATGCATCACCAATTTCTTCCTGCATTTCCAATATGATATTTAGCACCACAAGTCTATCTATATTCGGTTCAATACTAAGCAAAACGGTTGTAATTTGAGCAAGAGAAATGGCAGAGGCATGCGCAGGGTCCGTCATTCCTGAATTGCTTTGGCCAACTAGAAGAATATCTTCTGTTGCTTCACACAAACCAAGTTTATTATTAATCCCTTTTGTATCAGCATGTATGTTTTGGCTAGCCCACTTGTAGTAAGGCCTCATATGATCTAAAGATACATCTTCCTCAATAGCAGCAAAAGTTACCCGATTATTCCTTATGATGTGAGAAGCCCAACCGTAGGGTTTTCCGAAGTCTTTTCCATACTTGGCGATCAATTTGTGATAGATTTCTTTACATTCTTCAAATTCTTCGTCCGTTGGTCCCTTTTCCTGTAACCTGTGTTCATATTTTCTATGTTGGCGCATCCCTTTATATGATTCAGCCACGCCATGCCAGTAAAACCGTTCAGCACATTCTCGTCCATGTTTTTTAATAAACATCGCCGTTACTGTTACCTCGTGTAACGCACGCCATCTAGCATGAGCGCCATCGGGGAATCCAGCTTTTAGTAAGCATAAGATTTCTTGAGCAATATGACACGCTCTAGCATGGTGTCGAACAACTATATCAAAAACGACATCATTTTCTTTTACAGCCTTAGGACGATACGATTTGTTAAAATTCTTACCAGCCTCAGTGCAAATTACAATGAATGTCTCAAGCAAATCAAAAGCTGTCTGCCATCGCTTATAGTTTCTTTTACTGAATTCTGTGAATAACTCTCTCCTTTCTTCAAGCATCCTCTCAGAGTTATACAACAGGGTTTCTTTTATCGATTTTGCTAAATCGGGTATTAACTCTGGTATTAAGCCTTCAACTGCGTTTTTGATTTTATTCTCGTCAAGGGAGTCAGATGACTCGCTTAGCATCTTCTCGATTGCTTCATTAAATGCACGACTCAAAATTTCCATTCTCGCATCCCTTACGGTTTATAATTATTTTTATATCGTTTCTGTATAAAGAACCCGTAGAATCTTCACTTTCCGTATAAGATCCTGAATTTTTTCCACTTTCTTCGTAACACGCGTTTTTGCACCAAAGGCATCCTAATCCTTAAGCCACAAATCCAAGATGTCTCGCTCGCCACGTGATTTCAGAAATACTATTTGCCATCGATCAATCTGTTTTCTTTTGCCCAACATAGAAATCAGCCTCCTAAAGGTACTGCTTTTGCAGGGGAATTAGGTCAGCTGGATTGAGTTGTTATGCATTTCCCTTTAATCTATTGTACTGGTTGTTGTCCCAATTTTGGAACTTATTATCAATACAAATCATCTGTTGATAGCCAATTATTGAAACAACTTTAAGTTTTTCTTTTTTTACACCTGCAAAACGTCTTAAATAGTTTTTATAGGAACGCGCTTCTTCAAATAAATTCCAAACTCCATGTCTATGTGAATAATTGAGAGGACACAATAAAATTCCTGCTTTAGCTTGCTTTGCTTCTATAAACATCCAAAGCTTTATGAAATCGAACCATATGGTTTTTTTATTGGCTTTCTCAATTTCAACTACGACAGGGCAATTATATAGGTCCTTTGGACGGATGATAATATCAGATTTTGGTTTTCCCCATTCATTCCCAATAGTCCTTATATCAATAAAAGGATTTTCGGAATACGACCAACCGCATTCGCGTAATTTTTTGAAAAGAGCCTCATCAAAATGAATATCAAGTTGTCTTGAGTTATTTTCTCTAAGCGTGCCAGAATACCTAAGATTTTTTAATAGCTGCTTGAATTTATTAGTTGCTGTGACTATTTGATTATTACAATCAATTATTTCAGTAGATATTCTTCCTATTTTAAATATAATTTTTTCTTGCATAACTACTTATATATGTTTTCCGTATAATATCCCGAGCTTCTCGTCATTCAGAGGAACCCCAGCCGCTGTTGTACTCTCCTAAAATACAATCAAATTATTGCTCTTTCAAGTGAAAATTGGCGAATAAATAGGTGCTTTCTTTCTAACCTAAGCAACGGCGTACCCAACCGTTCCCTTGGCCAATTTTACTTGATTTTTAACCTGAAATTTGGTATAATGTATATCTAACTATGGATGGTTCATAGTTCGTAGTCAATAATCAATAGACGGTAATCAATAGTCAGTATGCTCTGTTGAAAAGCTTAAAGGATTTTGAATAAGCAGGTCGAATTATGGTGT
>CAYSLN010000138.1:0-5931 GCA_964431825.1 uncultured Pirellulales bacterium
CACACAACGATAGCTTCCCTATACTCCTTACCACAAAAAGCGAGTTCTTATCAGTTCAGTTCAGTTCAGTCAACCATCAATCAAACAACCGTCCACATGGTGCTGCACATTTTCCTGGAGTGAGGCAAACGAGAGTACCGAGGAGGGTATACATAATGAAAAGGGGCGTATGTTTTCTTTTAATACTGTGGGTGTTTTTCAGCGTCGGCTGCAACGGATCCTCATCGGGGTCGGGCGCAGGTCAGCCGCAAACCTTGCAGATCGGTGTCCTCCTGCCGGTAACAGGGTATAGTCCCATCAATGGTACGGCACAGAGGGCGGCGGTCAAATTGGCAGTGGAGGATATTAACGCGTATTTTGCCGGCAACAATTCATTAACCCCGGTGGAAACCATCATAAGCGATACACAGGGCGAGATTGATGAGGAAAGCAGGCTCCTCGATACAATGCGTGACCAGGGAATCCCCATTGTCGTCTGCAGCATGACGAGCGGGAGTCTGGCCCTCGTGAAAAGCCAGCTTGATGCCAACGGTACCATCATTCTCAACGAAGTCAGTACGTCTCCGTATCTATCCGTAGACGACAATCTCTTCCGGTTGGTGCCCGATGACACGTATTCGGCCAGGGTTATGGCTGATTTGTTATGGGAAAACGGCATTGAACATATCATTTGCTATTACCGGGATGATTCATGGGGGACGGCATTGCAGGAGGAATTAACTACCGCATTCACCGCAAAAGGCGGTGCTGTGATCGATTCCATTGTCTACAGCAGCCGCGCCTACGATATCGACATGGACGAGAAGGTGGAAGCACTGAACACAAGTGTCACCCAGGCCCTTGATACGGATAGAATCGATGCCGACAAAGTGGCCGTCGTCCTGATCTGCTTTGAAGAGGGGATCGACATCCTGAAAAAAGCCTCGGCCTATCCAATATTATCCACCGTGAAATGGTACACCGGTGACGGCCTTGGACAAAACGACGATTTGCTGGAGGACGACACCGCGGCGGCCTTTGCCGTGGAAGTGAGCCTCTCTGCGCCGCTCATTGCGGAAGTCGATTCCGCGGCCTACCAGGAGCTGCGAACACGGCTCCAGGACGAGACGGGGTTCTCCCACTATGCGTTTGCTCCGGTCATGTATGATGCTATTTGGCTTGCCGCCCTGACGCGGGAAAAGGCGGGCAGTACCGCCGATAGCGCCCTCTTAAAAACAACGCTCCTTGAAGAAGCGGCGGGATATGAAGCGGTTACCGGTATCATTGATTTTAACGGCGCCGGTGACAGATCCACCTGCGCATATGATTTTTGGGCGGTTGAGTTCACAAATGGCGCTTATCAATGGGTAAAGGTGGTAGAGGCATATTTCTCGGCTTCGGCAGCGCCGGCACAGCCATCGGCGTCATCCTCCGTACTGGTTACGTCGGCGGACACAACCATACTTCCCGAACCTACGGAGCCCGAGTTTATGGAAACGATCAATCGTTAGCAGGACGGGCAAGGACGGTGATACAGGCTCAGGGTAATGGCCGTACCTGTTGAGGCCATTTCCGGAAGGTCTTACACCCGGTCCGGATTTGCCGGGTATGAGCAATGAACGGAGGGCGCTGTGCGGTTTGGTAATATTATCTGCCTCCGTATGGCAGCAGACAGTTAGGTTTAAAGAAATATTTTACATACATACAGAACCGGTTGTATTGTTTCGGCACAAAGGAGGTGTCAGAACATGAAACTTTTTTTGAGTGCGCGATCGATAAGGTACGGTACATGCGGGGCACTTGTGCTTTCCCTGCTGCTGTGCGGCACGGCGTGGGCAGCATCGTTTACGCCCCCTGGTGGTCAAGAGATCACGTACAATCCCAGAGGTAATCTCGATGTTCCGATCTTACAGGGTGGCACTGTGACATACACGCATGTTGATCAGTCTTTTTCCCTGATTCTATGCAACGGTTACGGCGATGTATATTACCTGAATATGCTTCGTGAACGGTACAGTTATCAGGCATACAGAGGCTATGTCAAATATCGGGGTTTTTCCCTATCCGGCTGTTCGACAACCGGTGAGGTGGTCATGTTGCGCATAAGGGCGACCCCCGTGATGCCCGAACATTTTTCCATAGTATCGACCTCGGTGCGCTGGGGCAGCACCCTGTACATCCTGAACGACGTGTTCCGCTGGCTCAACTCGACGACCATGGCCGGTTACGAGAACTGGTATCCGTTTGACATGAGCTGCTCCGTTGCCATGTACATAGCGGAGGGCGGGTTCTCCTAAAGGGGAAATATCCGCAGAATGGTCGTCGTGAAAAAACCGGGAACGCGATCTTTGTCAGCCGCCGTTATTATAGGCTGTTTTCTGCCGATCCTGCTTTCGGCCCAGGAAACGCCTTTGGACGCCCCTCCGCCACTCATCATCAGCGGTGTGAACCAGGCGGTCATTATCGACCGGCTGATCGCTGCCCGGGCGTACCGGAATATCAAGGCCGGGCGACCCGCGGACCACGGCATCGATTTTGCGCTCCTGGACAAGGAGATGGAAAGATACAGGCCGGAACTGGAGAAATTCGATCCGGCATACTACGGTGTACTTTGGGAGACATATGAGCGCATGAAGGCGTATGTCACCGACCCGAACAGCGATTTCGTCCGGGCCGTACAGAACCCCGGAAGTGTTGAGTTCGAAGGGCGCAACCCGCTTCCGGCCGCCGCCTTTGTCGATACCGCCTCTCAGGCGATGAACGCGACACCGCCCGGGCGGGGGACACATGAGGTGAACCGCGAGGCCGGTCGGAGTATTGGTGAGCTCGAACCGCTTCTGTCGGACAAGGCAAAAAAGACCCTGTCGAGCATAAGAGCAATGCCGGAAACAACCGTTTCCGCGCGCGAGGCCAAACTCAGAGTGATTGAAGAAGAGATCGCCGCCTGGGAGAAAAACTGTGACCGGCTCGAGGCCGCGGTGATGTTGGAGATATTGCGCGGCATGTGCGCACCGGTTCAGCCGGACAGCACCCTGCCTCGGATTGATGCCGATGCACTCTTCTAGGGAATAACCCAGGAAACGCGGTAAAGCAGACGCCGGATAGTGCCGTTTAAGGGGCAAATCAGTGGACCTCACCCCTGATTTTTTCGTTACCCTCTTTCCATCAATAATCCTTAACTCTGAAACATATCGATCACTCACACTGTGTGAGTGGACTCAAAGTCCGAACAATGTCATTTATCCATAAATAGGACTCACTCAGTTCAAATACAAGTCCGTTATTGACTTTCCCGGCCGATTTATTGATAATCACTCGTAGGGTGGCATTTTGGTAGGAATAACAAGCCTGAGCGCTGCTTCCTGTAAGTGAGTATCCAGTATGCTTTGCAAACATACTTTCTTTCTAACGGGATTCAATATATTTTTATCTATTTTTAGCTTGACAAGAGTCTCATCGGGCGTTTATGCAACTACGGATGTGAAATTCATTTTTTACCTTTCCAAAAGGGGGTAATGGATGGAGCAGGGGTTTTTGAAATGCCGTTATACGGTTCAGTTTCTTTCCCTTGTATTTTTTGCTATTCCGGTTGAAAAGAAACCTCGACTCATCTATGAGTTTTCCAATTTAAAACTCGGAAACAGAGAAACAATTGTATGAGAAAATTTTATAGATTCTATTTGACGGCAAGGGGTTTGTAATTCTAATTCATAGTTGAGGTTAATATCATGAAAATATTTTTCTTCATCCTACTTTTACTGGTTCCAACATGTGCACAAGGTGCAATCACTGATCTGAACAACAATACATACACTCTAACTACACCAGCAATTATTGTTGATAATGATGTGACAGTTACAAATGGCGTTGGCTTTGAAGGAGGATATGTCGATTTCACAATCGCCTCTGGAACTTCTAATGATCATTTTCAATTGAATAGCAGTCAAAATCCCAATACACTGGGAGAGATTTCTGTTACCGGCTCTGATGTGTTCAGGGGGAATGGAACAGGGAGAGACAAAATAGGCACGATTGACGCTCTCAGCAATGGCTCGAATGGCAATTTAAGGATAAATTTTTCATCACCTTTAGCAAATGCCGGTTTTGAAACAGGTGATTTTACATCATGGACTGTTTTTAACACTGAATACCCAATTTCATTGGATGGGAATAAAATTCCTTACACCTATAACGGTGGTACAAAGACTGGAATTGCAACAATTAAGCAAGCCACACCTTCTAATATGCATTATTATTCAGCTATTCAAGCTGGTGTAGTGAATTCTGGCACTTATGCTTCGCGACTTTATAGTTCAGGTACTATACAGCAAGTTCCAGGCGGTGGTGGTTTTAAGCCCGATGGGAATGGCTCAATTTATGGCCCATACATAGTAAGTTCCGCTTTTGATGCAGAAGCTAATGATAATTTATCGCTTGCTTGGACTGCTGTAGACGGCGGGGACTGGTATGATGTTCTGGGCTATCTTGTTGATACTGGCGCTGATGGTATTTATGGCACAGGTGACGATACTCGTACTCTTTTGTTTTCACAACGAGGTGACACGCAAGCCTGGACGACAAGAACAATGACTATAGCGACTGCTGGCACTTATGTTTTTGAATTTGTTTGTGGTACATATGATGCGTCTGGTGGTTTAGCTACTGGCGCAAGCCTTTATATTGATAACGTAAGAATTGTTTTGGCGAATTCTGCAGTATCGGCAATTAATATTGAAAAAATCTGTGAACAAGTCAGCTATTGGAATACATCTGCAAATCTGCCGGTCCCAGACATTAGGGATTTAACAGTTTCGGCTATTGATTTGGATGGAGTATCAGCAACCGCAACGGCTACAATAACAATTCTAGCCAAGGAAGACTCCGACAGCGATGGCCTTCCCGACTCGGAGGAACAGGGTCCTGATGGAAACGATCCAACCTATGACGGCAATGGCGATGGTATTCCGGATTGGCGGCAGAGCAATGTCTTCTCCTTCCATACCCATGCCCAGGATGGCGGCAGACCTTACATCACCCTGGAGATCCCTTCGGGACAGTATATTTATCTTTACGCCCCGTGGACCTTTGAAGCCCCGCCCCCGGAAGGGGTCAGCTTTCCATACGGGTTCTTTACCTTTACAATCACAGGACTTGAAGCTGGCGGAGCCACCACCATGACTATTTACCTTGATGGGGAGCCACCCCAGACATATTATAAATATGGGAAAACCCCTGATAATCCTGTAGATCACTGGTATGAGTTCTCCTATGATGGAGAGACAGGCTCTGAGGTAGTAGAAAATACCATTGTCCTGCACTTTGTAGACGGAAAAAGAGGAGATCATGATCTAGAGAAAAATGGAAAAATAACAGATCCGGGAGGACCTGCTGCAATTGAGGTCCATGAAGTGCTCTACTTCCCTTATCTTGCTTCAACTACTGAAGAAGAAACACAGATAGGAATAATAAACACAGAAAACTATACTGCTACAGCTACTATCTCCTATTACGGAGAAAACGGGGATCTGATCGAAATCGCTACCATAACCTTAGGACCAAAAGGAAAGGCCGCCATCTCCTCTGGTAGCATCCCTCAAAACACTGCAAGTGCTATAGTTTCAGCAGATGGAAATCTTTTAGGTTATACAAGATATGCAAGCTTCCAGGGGAAAAGATGCGCATGGCCTGCAAGCACCCATCTACAGAAATCTATCTCCATACCCCACACTGCAATAGATACAAACTGGGCAACCGCCCTTTGCCTATTTAACCCCAATGATGAGAATGTAGAAATAACCATGAACTATGCCTCCGGTGCATCCGGTAATCTCACCTTAAATGCAAGGTCCCGGAGCTTCTTCTGGTTAGCTGCGACAGAACCTGTAAGCTCAATAGACTCTACAGGAGATATCTCAGCAATGGAGATGTTTGAAAGCCTGGCTTCGGCAGGAG
>CAYSLN010000139.1:0-5827 GCA_964431825.1 uncultured Pirellulales bacterium
CCGCGTTTATATGATTGATACCTGTATCCCAATCGGAGAACATATAATTCAGAGCTTATTCCGAATTTATCCTCCTTGATTGCAAATGGCATTCCATATCCGATTTCAAGCATGTGATTTTTTCTTCCAAAAAGCAGATTTACTTGCAAAGGAAACAATAACTAAGATCCACTTATTTCAATTGTGCTGGGCATATTTAGGTAATGTGTAACAGCAACGCCAGCTCCTATAGATAAATGTATTTTCTCTCCATGACCTATAAGCCTTTCATAATTAACAGAAATTGGTGCAAAGCTGATACCACCAATTTCATAATAAACAACATTTTTCGTGCGTCTATCATTTTGGCCTAGTATCTGGTTAGAAAAGAAAACTAATATAACTAATATTAATATGTTGTACGGTTTTATAATCATTACAATGAGTGCTAATGCGGCGCTAAACGTAGTTCCGCACTGAGGGCGAAGGCTGCCGAGCATGCTCGGGCAGACTGTAAAGCCCGCAAGGGCGGATCCAAACCGGAGCGAAGCGGAGCTCGGCCAATTGCGTTTAACGTCATTGTTCTGGAACGTTCTCTATTTCGCAAAAGTAAGTTACGGCAAAATCCGGGAAATTACCGGCTGGATGAAATGCGATTTGGATTAGCGCCGCATTCGGGCACATTCTTTTGGATGCGGGAGCTGCGAAGCAGCGGGCAGACAAAAATTCAGCGAACGCTGAACCGAGGCCAGCTTGCTGGACGAGTTTAGCGGAACTAATGTGCCCGAACGGTCAGGGTAAATTAGCGTTTGCCTGATGGCGCATATTTTGCCAATGTAAGAATCCTCTCGTATCTGCCTGGATTTGGGGTGCAAAATGTGTGACATGGCAAATGAAATTTACTCAATGTGTGTGCCCTGCATGAGCTGCAGTGCACACTTGTTGAAGCTGTGGATAAATTCGAAAAATACAAATGAATTTCGATCGGTCAAAGACAAGTGTTCATTTAATTTTCCAGAGGGTGAAAGTCCCTTACGGGCGGGGGTAACGCCTCGAACCGTTAGTAAGTCGCAAGGTGGTTTATCGTGAGGTATTCACTAACGGAAGCGAGACTACAAACTCCGGTACTGACGGACAGGAATTGGATAAGAGGCTGTAGGATGAGGACAAGCAATCACATCATTGTAACGTCCGAAAAGAATAGATCGTTTTACAGTAGATCCAGCAGGCATTGGGGGAAGGAAAATGCTCTTACCAGGGGAGATCTCCCTAACCACGAGCTGGTTAAGGAGAAGTCAGCAGAAGCCATATTAGGTTCAGGACACGAGCTGTTAATAAGATGCAGAGGACTCACGGAGAACTGAAGGGCTAAACGTTAAGTTGTTTAAAATGCTGTAAGGAAGCTCCTGCTTGCAGATCTAGCCTTACGATAAGCGGAACAGGGAAACAAGAGAAGAACACTAAAATGATTGAACAGATCCTTACCCGGAAGAACCTGTTGCAGGCCATGCATCAAGTCCAGAAGAACCACGGTTCAGCAGGGGTTGATCATATGCCGGTAACCAAGCTGTCAGAGCTACTGTCGATAGACAAAGAAGAGCTAACAGCGAAAGTTCGGTCAGGGAAGTATTTGCCACAACCCATTTTAGCAGTTGAGATTCCGAAAGGGAACAAAGGGGGCACCCGTTTATTGGGCATCCCTACGGTAACCGATCGGATGCTTCAGCAGGCGGTATTGCAAGTCATGATGGCACGGTTCGAATTTGAGTTCTCGGAGTCCAGTTTTGGATTCCGGCCAAACAAGAGTCTACATCGGGCAGTACAGAAAGCGCAGGGTTACATAAATGAAGGGTTTCAGTATATCGTAGATATAGACCTGAAAGCCTTCTTCGACGAAGTGGACCACTGCTATCTGTTACAACTGCTCTATCGCAAAGTCAAATGCCCGGCAACCCTACGCCTAATTCGCAAATGGTTACGTTCTCCGATACAAATAAATGGAAGACTGGTCAAGCGCAGGAAAGGCATTCCTCAGGGAAGTCCACTCAGCCCATTTTTGGCTAATATCATGTTGCATGAGTTGGACCAGGAATTGGAAAGGCAAGGCTGTCGATTCGTCAGGTACGCCGACGACTTTAGTATCTATATTAAAAGCAAAGCGAGCGCCCGGAAGGTCGGTAATTCAGTCTATAAGTTTCTTAAAAACATGCTGAAACTGACCATCAACCGGGAGAAGAGCGGAATACGCAGACCTGTCAATTTCACAATGCTGGGATTTGGGTTTGTACCAACCGATGTGAAAGGAGAGAAGGGCAAATATCAATTGATAGTATCGGAAAAGAGTTGGAAAAAGTTCAAGCAAAAGCTCAAAACCATTACCAGAAAGACCACACCTATGAGTTTCGACGAACGTATCATGAAACTCAACGAAGTTCAACGAGGATGGGTGAATAACTACCGAATGGCAAGTATTCAGAACAAACTTATCGAGCTGGACGGATGGGTGCGAAACAGGCTTCGATATTGCATCTGGCATCACTGGAAGAAGCCAGAACGGAAAAGGAAAAACCTGATCCGTTTGGGAGTTGAAGGTGGGCAAGCCTATGCATGGAGTCGATCTCGTATGGGAGGTTGGGCAATTGCCCAAAGTCCAATTCTTGGAATTACAATCACAATTGACCGATTAAAGAAACGCGGTTATGTTTCTATGCTGGATATATACAAATTGATTTCTCTACAACTTAACGAACCCCTGTATACGAGACCCGTACGTACAGTGGTGTGAGAGGCGCACTCCGTCAGATATTACTGGCGGAGCCGTCTATTCGATTAGGCTGAGTTCCTCTATTTAATCTTTTCAATAAGACCTTTAAGAAAAGGAACATCCTCTGATACGGTTTTCCAAACGATATCAACATCAACATCAATGTAGTCATGGATGAGTACATCCCTCATCCCAGCCATATCCGACCAAGGAATATCAGGATATTCTTCTCTAAACTCTTTCGAAATCCTTTTAGTAGCCTCCCCGATTATCTCAAGCTGCCGAACTACGGCATCTTGAGTAACTTGATCCCCTTTGAAAGAGTTTTGGTCTTTGCCAGAAGTGTAGGTTAGAATTCGATTAATGCTGTGTAGGATATGGTCAATATAGATGCTGTCATCTTTCATCCGAAGATGATTTTGAGGTCATTATAAATATATTGCTTCAATTTCTCATTTTTTAATGCAGGTTCTGTAACTACATCTACCTTTTTCCCTAAAACCTGTGATAACTCTCTATGGATTCGAGCAAGATCCAAAAGACTTGGGGTTATTCGAAACCGAACAAGAATATCGATATCACTTTCATCATTATCTTCCTGTCGAGCAAAGGATCCAAAAATCCCGATCCTTTCAGGGTTATATGGATGTAAGTAATTGATTATCGCAGTATTTATATTTTCCCTATCCATTATTAGCAAATATACACTTTTTCAGATCAGTCCATTAACTGAAGAGGTCTGTTTGGAATTCGGCATAACGTTTTATGGTATGGTGTCGTGCGGGAGTGCGAAGTGGTTTCCTATCAGTTTACACCGGCTTTTTTTACGAGCCATAAACGCTCGAAAATCGCTGAAACCCGCATGCACTATACCATGTGTGTGTGCCCTGCATGAGCTGCAGTGCACACTTGTTGAAGCTGTGGATAAATTCGAAAAATACAAATGAATTTCGATCGGTCAAAGACAAGTGTTCATTTAATTTTCCAGAGGGTGAAAGTCCCTTACGGGCGGGGGTAACGCCTCGAACCGTTAGTAAGTCGCAAGGTGGTTTATCGTGAGGTATTCACTAACGGAAGCGAGACTACAAACTCCGGTACTGACGGACAGGAATTGGATAAGAGGCTGTAGGATGAGGACAAGCAATCACATCATTGTAACGTCCGAAAAGAATAGATCGTTTTACAGTAGATCCAGCAGGCATTGGGGGAAGGAAAATGCTCTTACCAGGGGAGATCTCCCTAACCACGAGCTGGTTAAGGAGAAGTCAGCAGAAGCCATATTAGGTTCAGGACACGAGCTGTTAATAAGATGCAGAGGACTCACGGAGAACTGAAGGGCTAAACGTTAAGTTGTTTAAAATGCTGTAAGGAAGCTCCTGCTTGCAGATCTAGCCTTACGATAAGCGGAACAGGGAAACAAGAGAAGAACACTAAAATGATTGAACAGATCCTTACCCGGAAGAACCTGTTGCAGGCCATGCATCAAGTCCAGAAGAACCACGGTTCAGCAGGGGTTGATCATATGCCGGTAACCAAGCTGTCAGAGCTACTGTCGATAGACAAAGAAGAGCTAACAGCGAAAGTTCGGTCAGGGAAGTATTTGCCACAACCCATTTTAGCAGTTGAGATTCCGAAAGGGAACAAAGGGGGCACCCGTTTATTGGGCATCCCTACGGTAACCGATCGGATGCTTCAGCAGGCGGTATTGCAAGTCATGATGGCACGGTTCGAATTTGAGTTCTCGGAGTCCAGTTTTGGATTCCGGCCAAACAAGAGTCTACATCGGGCAGTACAGAAAGCGCAGGGTTACATAAATGAAGGGTTTCAGTATATCGTAGATATAGACCTGAAAGCCTTCTTCGACGAAGTGGACCACTGCTATCTGTTACAACTGCTCTATCGCAAAGTCAAATGCCCGGCAACCCTACGCCTAATTCGCAAATGGTTACGTTCTCCGATACAAATAAATGGAAGACTGGTCAAGCGCAGGAAAGGCATTCCTCAGGGAAGTCCACTCAGCCCATTTTTGGCTAATATCATGTTGCATGAGTTGGACCAGGAATTGGAAAGGCAAGGCTGTCGATTCGTCAGGTACGCCGACGACTTTAGTATCTATATTAAAAGCAAAGCGAGCGCCCGGAAGGTCGGTAATTCAGTCTATAAGTTTCTTAAAAACATGCTGAAACTGACCATCAACCGGGAGAAGAGCGGAATACGCAGACCTGTCAATTTCACAATGCTGGGATTTGGGTTTGTACCAACCGATGTGAAAGGAGAGAAGGGCAAATATCAATTGATAGTATCGGAAAAGAGTTGGAAAAAGTTCAAGCAAAAGCTCAAAACCATTACCAGAAAGACCACACCTATGAGTTTCGACGAACGTATCATGAAACTCAACGAAGTTCAACGAGGATGGGTGAATAACTACCGAATGGCAAGTATTCAGAACAAACTTATCGAGCTGGACGGATGGGTGCGAAACAGGCTTCGATATTGCATCTGGCATCACTGGAAGAAGCCAGAACGGAAAAGGAAAAACCTGATCCGTTTGGGAGTTGAAGGTGGGCAAGCCTATGCATGGAGTCGATCTCGTATGGGAGGTTGGGCAATTGCCCAAAGTCCAATTCTTGGAATTACAATCACAATTGACCGATTAAAGAAACGCGGTTATGTTTCTATGCTGGATATATACAAATTGATTTCTCTACAACTTAACGAACCCCTGTATACGAGACCCGTACGTACAGTGGTGTGAGAGGCGCACTCCGTCAGATATTACTGGCGGAGCCGTCTACTCGATTAGAGCCTGTTATTCCTCCTTTATGCCATTTATTTCATTCAATCTTTCAGCAGTTTTCTTGATATAATTTATTTGTGTAGCTTCCTGACAATGACCTTTCATTGGTTCAAAAACTATCTTGGCATCTGATTTAGGATTCTCAGTTGACTTTAGAAATTCATCATATTTCCGCAAAGCAGTATTCAAATAAAAGTTATCCATATCGCCCATCCAGATATAAATCTTACCTTGTAATTTTGGGCCAAGTTTACTCCAATTTTCTTTGGTATAAAGCAAGAGATCAT
>CAYSLN010000140.1:0-5809 GCA_964431825.1 uncultured Pirellulales bacterium
CGTTTTTGGTCCTGCGATATGTATAATAGCCCTATCGGCTGCAGGCAAAAAATCGGCGATTCTGTACGCAAATGAGCCTGCAGACAGCTCTGTATAAATCTCGCAGCCTCCCTCAATAGCAAATAGGGGCGCCAAAGTGAGAACCAGCTTCGGCTCGCGGGTCCTCTCGGCGATATCCTTCGAAATCCTGTGTAATTCAACAGGAACCCAGTTCCCCGGCCTGAGCAGCAGGGGGGTTCTATCCAGCACAACCGTATTTGCAGCGACTGATATAACCACGCAGACTGCCATCAAATAAGCAGTTATTTGAAATCGTTTATTCGAGCCGGACTTCTCCGCCAAATCCCTCAGATAATAAAGCGGATAAGCCATGCTCAGTATAAGAAATGGCACCGGGACAGCGAGATACTGCCTCCATATAGTAAACGGAATATACGCAATAATAAAAAATGCTACCGGCAACAGCCCGGCTAATAATTCGCAACTCGTGGCCCGTGCCCCATTGCCCGAGCTGGAATTCCTCAATTTTCTACGCTGAAACAGAACTATTACATAAATATAAATCGCTATCAGAATGAGTACGAGATAGCCGGGCATAGTAAGGCAGATATATGTCAGGTTGTATTTATCGTGAACAGTGCCCATTTCATGTAGCCATTGGCCATTAAGAGCGGGTATGCTAAAGACCTGGAGTAAAAATGCCCGTGGCGCCTGGGCTATTACCCGGACAGGCCAAATCAGCACAATTGCTGATGCAAGCAAAAACGGCACGATAGTCTTAAATCTCTGCTTGGCTGAGCCGGCGGGCTGCAAAAGTAAAAACAAGAAAAACAGCAATCCCACGAGGCCCGTGGTCATCCGCATACAGGTGGCGAAGGTCAGCAGGGCACCGATGCCGGCGATTCGCAGGTATTTCGATTCCCGCTTAAAATTGGTGGATAAAAACAGCCAAAGGGCAATTACGACGCACAAAACCACGACATCGTGATTCCAGGCGTAGCCGTTGGCGTAATCGACCATAGGATTAAATACGTACAGGACCGCACCTGCCAGGCCCAGGAGCGTCCCGCAGACTGCAAAGGTGCGAAAGATTCGCCGGTATATACCCACAATGCAGACTACCACGAGGATATCACATAATACAGAGACCAGCCTACCCGTGAGCAGATAGTAGGTTGTGTTCAATACCCTGAAAATAGCTGCGTAGAGCAATGGGTGGCAGGGTAGTTGTGCTACGTATGAGAAATCCCTGTAAATCATTTTGCCCTGTGCCAGCAGGACCCCGCCGGTGCAATACATTTGCTCATCCCGCCCGATAGGCTTGGTCATACTATTCGCCAGTATTGCAAGCGAAAGGGCAATAATTATCAAAATAACAACGATATTGACTGTTTTTAACGACATTTTCTTATTCTTAGGACAGTTTCTACCATTCGGTCAACTCGCCGAGCAGCTCCTCGACCAAATCCTTCATAGTTACGATACCGATGGGTTTCCCCCGCCCGGTCAGGCTCGTTCTGGTGACCAGGGCGATTTTATGGTTCTCACGCTGCATAATGTTTATCGCTTCGATGACGGTCGTATCTGCAGCGAGCTTCCTGATGGGCTTTATGAGGTTTCGCAGGTTCTCGAACTGTTCGGATAAGCTCAGGGCCTCGTAAATGTTGACGAATCCTGTTACGTTTTCAGGGCCGTTTTCGGTAACGAGTAGGCGAGTAAAGGAATAATTTCTCAATTTCGCCAGCAGGGCGTCCCTGTTCGAATTTACATTGACCATCTGGACCTTGCTAATTGGCACCATAACCAGCCGGATATGCAGGCCGGGGATATTGACTATACGGTTCATCATATCGGCCTGCATGGTGCTAAGCAGACCTTCTTCGTGCGTGTCCTCCAGAATCGCTCTTAACTGGTGCCTATGCGAGGAAACCATGGCGGCCTTGGACTGGGTCTGGGCCCCGGTCAACCGGCCGACAGCGTTGGAAACCAGCTTTAGAAGCGGTACGGCGCCGCACAGACTGAAGAGCTTGTGGAACGCAAATAAAAGCGGGGCGAAGATCGGCGTGAGCAGGTCCGAGCGGTAGAGAAACAGGTTTTTCGGTATAAGTTCTGAAAAGACAAACAGTACCGGGGCTGTCAGCAAGGTGGTGAACAATTCGACGCCATGTCCGGATTGGAGGATGTCTAAAAATATGTATGTTACGGTGCTCGTCGCAAAGTAATGAGCGAGGTTGGTTCCAATCAGCGTTGAGAGGACGAGCCCGGAACTGTCGTGCATGACTTTGCCGAGTATCAGTGAGGACCATCGGCGTTTTTGGATGCCCAGCCGGAGCCTGAGCCTGCTTAGCCGGTATATGCCTGTCTCGGCCCCTGCGAAAAGGCCCGCAAGGACTGTCATCGAGATTGCCACCAAAATCAGTACTATTCTATTGTTCATTGTTCGAGTTCATCTCAAAAGTCAGCACCACCGTCTCGATACGGTGTCTATGGACTTTTTCAACTGTGAATTTCAGGTTGCCCATGTATGCAACATCGCCTTTTTTGGGTATTCTGCCGAGAAGGCCCGTGACGAGCCCGCCAATCGTGGATAGCCGCGTTTCAGCCAAATTTACTCCGAGCACATCCGCCCAGTCGTGTATCGCAAGATAGCCTGCCAGCCGATACTCGAAAGGCCCAAGCTGTTTTATAGGTTCGATGCCCTGAATATCCTCTAAATGCCCGAATATTTCCTCGGCTATGTCTTCCAGCTGGACAGAACCGGCTATGCCGCCATATTCATCTACAACTATCGCCATGTCGGTCCCGGTCTTTCTAAAGAAGTTGAGCAGGGACTCGACCGTTTTTTGTTCGGGGACAAAATGAACAGGTTGAACAATCTTATCCAGCGACGTTTCCGGCCGAAGCAGCAACTGGCGAAGATGTGCGATACCCACTATGTTATCAATTTCCCGCATGTAAACGGGCAGTTTCGTCAGATTATACTGCCGCATTTTATGGTGGGCATTTTGAAGCGAATCCGTTACAGAGCAGGCAATCATGTCCACTCTTGGCTTCATAACATGGCGGACTTTGAGGAAGCCGAACTCGATAACCTCTGTCAGCAGTTTGTTTTCATCATCGGTAATCAATCCCTCTTTGCGGCTTGTATCCACCAGAGATTTGAATTCCGCCACTGTTATAGCCTTGGGGTGCCTTCTTGGTCCGAGGAAGATGCGCAGAATCGGCTCCAATATGAAGAATTTGAATACAAATCCGATGGGGGCGAATATCTTGACGCATAAGAATACCGGCAGGGCGGCCATCATGCTGAAAGAGCGGGAATTTGTATAAGCCAGCGATTTCGGCACTATTTCGCCAAAAAGCACCAGCACCGAAAAACCCACAAACGCGGCTATCCCGGCTCCGACGAGGCCGCTTTGTTCTTTGACCCGAATTGCAAGGACACTTGAAACTGCAAAGAACAGGACATTAACTGTCATATTCCCGAAAAGCAGACAATTGAGTACTTGTCCCGGTTTTTTCAGGAGGCGTGCAATCAAATTCTGCACCCTGCTTTTCGATTCTCTAAAGAGCTTTATTTGCCTTCGTTCCAGATTGAACAGGGCGGTTTCCGAGCCTGAGAAGAAAGCGGAACAGGCGAGCAGTATTAACATTGAAACGACATGGCCGATGTTTTGCCAAGCCTGATTTGCCATCAGCTATTACCTGACTGTTGTTTGGGTAGGGTTATTTTGAAGGTGGTTCCCTTAGTGGGTTTGGATTCAACTGATATATGACCTTCGTGGGCGTCTACTATCTTTTTGCAAAATGCAAGGCCCACTCCGGAGCCGGAGTATTCTGTCGGTGAGTTCTCGCCTGTTTTCGTGGTAAAAAAAGATTCGAAGATATTTTCCAGGTTGGCCGGCTCAATACCGCTGCCGGTGTCGGTGACTTCTATGTGGACGAATTCATCACTGTCTGTGGCTTTTATGGTTAGAATGCCACCACGCGTCAGCATCGCGTCACGAGCATTTAGAATCAAGTTCATTAAGACCTGTTGAATTTGAGTGGAGACAGCCCAGATTACCAAATCTTCAGGAATTTGAATTTCTACTTTTATCCCATCCTTTGTAAAATCACGGCACAGACACGTAAAAATCTCCTCGACCAAATTCATTAGCTGTGTATTTTGCTTTTCCTGCTTTTGGCCGTTTGCCATCCCCAACATGCTTTCCATGATTTTTGAGGCACGCTCGCAATTCCGGACCGTTCTTGCAAGTGCTTTCTCTGTAAGAGAGTTATCGCTGCGATTGTTCAGCGCAAGGGCTGCATAATTGGCCAGAGGCGTGAGCAAATTATTGATTTCATGGGCTATCATGTAGCTAGCCATGCCAATGTTGGCTAGGGTCTGTGTGTGGATAATCTGGGATTGTAACGCATTATTTTGTTCCCGCTGATTTGCCAGGTCCTTATGCAACGAAAGGCGTTTTTCGATAATATTTGTCAACAGCCTGTTCCTGTTATAAAATTTAGTTTTTGATTGCGAGCCGTTATCAACGGTAAACTATTAGCTCACAAGTATCTTATCGACTTTTAACGTAGTTTTTCTTGAATGACGAGATACGCAATACGACGTACGAATAATGAATGAGCAGATGATTTTAGAAGAGCTTCTGGAGTTGTTGGAAGCAAGTGGTGTGGCGATCCGCAATGAGGCGCTTGGCGGCGGAGGCGGGGGGCTTTGCACTGTAAAAGGCCAGCGTATCTTTTTTGTAGATACACAGGCTTCGCCGGCTGAGGTGGGGGCAATTTGTGCCGAAGCGGTACCCAAAGTTGTGGATATTGAGAAAGTCTATATCAAGCCGGAAGTTCGCCAGTTTATTGAAAATAATTGTGGCAGCAGAAAGGGACAATGAAAAATGACAGTGAAAAGAGTAGCAATTCTGGTTGATGAAATGTATCAGGTTCTCGAAGTCTGGTATCCGTACTACAGGTTCAAGGAAGCCGGGCTTGAAGTCAATTTTGTTGCCGCTGAGGCAAAAAAGGAATATCATTCAAAGGAAGGATATCCCTGCATCTCGGAGGTCTCAGCCAAAGAGGCCGGCGCCGGCGATTATGCCTGTATGGTGGTGCCGGGCGGATTTGCAACGGACTTTATGCGAAGAAGCGCTGATGTTATAAAGTTTGCAAATGACATGGTAAATGCAGATAAATTGATTGCAGCTATCTGTCACGGCGGATGGCTATTGTGCAGTACCAATATCTACAAAGGCAGAAAGGCGACCTGTTTTATGGCAATTAAAGACGATATCAAAAACGCCGGTGCTGACTATGTAGATGCCGAGTGTGTCGTGGATGGGAACCTGATTACGTCACGGAAGCCGGATGATCTGCCGGCTTTCTGCACAGCAATCCTGGAAAAGTTAGAAATTTAATTCGATAAAGACTAAAGGGTACTGTGGGAGCAATTTATGAATCGGCCAAAAGCGAAAAGCAAGGGAAAGAAGCCGCCAATAGTGCTGGTTGTTGATGACAATCAGCAAAACCTTGAACTTTTGCAGGCGTATCTTGAGGATTTGAACTGCGAGACAATTCCTGCGCACGATGGGCTTGAGGCACTTGAGATTATAGGCAGGAAAAAACCCGACCTGATTTTACTGGATGTGATGATGCCAAAAATGAGCGGTTTTGAGGTTTGCAAAAGAGTGAAAAACGACCCCAAGACAAGCGATGTCCCAGTGATAATGGTGACGGCACTTAATGAATTCGGTGATATTGAGCGTGGTATTGACTCGGGAACAGACGATTTTATCAGCAAACCTGTGAATAA
>CAYSLN010000141.1:0-4824 GCA_964431825.1 uncultured Pirellulales bacterium
GTGCTCAGGATCTGATTGGCAAGTCATCTCGACAGAGATGCGGTTATCAAAGACAACCTCGCGATGATGTGCTTTGTTTGAAAAAGAACGCCAACAGGAGTTAACCAATTCGGCCAGTAGAATCGGTTCGGTGTGAAAGCTGATTTGTTCGGTATCCAGCCGGGTAAGCGTCAGCAGATTATTGACCATTGTCTGCATGTTCTCAACGATGGCCTGACAGTCCAAAAGAACTCTTTTATACTCATCGTTGTCGCGGGCGCGCGACAGGGTCACCTCAATTGCCGAACGTATCCCTGCCAAGGGTGTTCGCAATTCGTGGGTGACATTGGCGTTGAACTGTCGCTCTTTGTTGAACGAGACTTCCAGCCGCGATAACAATTCATTAAGACGGTTCTTGATAGGAACCACTTCTTTAGGAACGTTTTCGGCAGCGATTCGAGTTTCAAGGCTATCTTCTTTGATGGTCGCAATCTCAGCGGCGATGAAGTTCAAGGGGCGAAGACCCTGTCGGACTACGATAGCAGCAATGAGCAAAGACAGAGTTATAACCGCCACCGACGCTATCAAGAGGAGCCATTGTAAAAACCTTAATTGGCCATGCAAATCGCCGGCATCCCGAGCAACTGCTATAGTAAGAGCTTGTTCATTCGTTGCCTGTTGGAAATCGTCAGCATCCTCGTCATAATTGTCTGCTATTCTTGGTACGAACTTGAGGCCCACTGCTCGCTGGGGTTGGCCCTTTTTGTCTTGTGACGTCCAAAAGACAAATTCATTGAGAGAACCATCAGGGCGGATAAGATCACGCGCACTCAATAGAGGGGACTTTGCCACGACTGTGCCATCAGCTGTCCAGAGTTGGTAATAAGTGGGGGACTCTGCGTTTTGAAACTCCGGCATTTGTTGTACTTCAAACTCCAGTTCGATTTCGTCGTTATCAAGTTCGACCGAGGCTGCCAGTATCCGGGCTATAGATGCCAGTGATGTGTCGAACTGCTCAAGAAGTGCGCTACGGATAACCACGTATAAAAGCAGGCTAAAGACTACCAGCAGCAGTATCATTCCACCGATTATGCCTGTGATTAAACGAGTTCGGAGTGAGCGTATCACGATTTTGCCCCCAACATATAGCCACGGCCCCGGATAGTGTGAATCAAAGCAGGTTTATTTTGTCGTTCAATTTTTTTTCGCAGGTAACCAATGTATACATCTACCACGTTACTCGATGCCGACGAGTTAAACTCATAGACATGTTCCCAAATATCTGAGCGTGTTACCATTTGGCCGGTCCGCATAGCGAGGTATTCCAGGAGTACATATTCCCTTGACGTAAGTTGGATTTCTTCTCGGCCGCGCCAGACTTTCTGCGTGGTAAAGTCGATGCGCAAGTCCTTGACCTTAATACAGGGATTCTTCTGGTGATAGCTGCGGCGAAGTAATGCGCGGACGCGTGCCAGGAGTTCTTCGAATGCGAAGGGCTTGACCAGGTAATCATCGGCACCGAGGTCTAAGCCAATTACACGGTCTTGTACGGTGTCCTTGGCAGTCAGGATGAGGACGTGGGATTTTCGGCCTTTAATCCTGATATTTTTCAGGATTTCGAGGCCGTTCATGCCTGGGAGCATGAGGTCGAGGATAATTACGTCATACTCATTGCTCGTTGCATACCACAGCCCCTCTTTTCCGTCGCCTGTGGTATCCACTGCAAAACCCGCCTCGTGCAGTCCTTTTGTAAGTGACTGCTGCAAAGGCCGATAGTCTTCAATAAGCAGTAAACGCATCTGGATCCTATAATAAGAAAAAACACCGCCGGGCGATAACAATTTACAGCCCAGCGGTGCGTATTTTAGCATCAAAACCTTGATGCGTTAGTATTTTTATTGTCTTTAATCATCTTCGTCTTCGTCTTCGTCATCGTCATCGTCTTCGTCGGCCTCATCTTCGTCATCGTCTTCGACTTTCTTGCTTAGCAGGATTCCATCAGCTGACACTTTGATTTCGACCTCTTGCCCATCTATTATGACGTCGGCGTCGTAGATGGTCTGGCCGTCTTCGTTTTCGATTTCGATCTCTTTAATAGTTCCAGTTCCAGCCTCTGCGAGGATGGTCGCTTTGACGGCAGCTGGCACCTGGTCAATTGAAACCAGTTCTTCATCTTCGTTATCGTCGTCGGCCTTGTCTTCGTGATCGCACTTGACTTCCTTGCTCAATATCGTTCCGTCAGCTGACACTTTGATATCAATTTTCTTTCCGTTAATGGTTACTTCTGCCTCATAGGTGGTCTGTGGCTTATCTAATGCAAGCAACTCGACAACTGCATAAGTAACCTCCTGGCTGATTTCTTTGACCTCTGAGCTGCCAGCGGCCAGGTTAAGTGCCGTCTTTACGGCGTCGGGAAGGTCAGCTAAACTAACCTCAGACTCGGTTTCAACTATTGTCCCGTCCGGCGCGACTGTTACCTCGAACTCCTGGCCATTCTGCTTTAGTGTGATCTCATAGACTTTTAGCCCTTCTTTTTCTGCTTTGGCCTCCTCGATGGCCGCTTGGGGATAAAGCTCATTGAGTGCCGCTTTTACCGCATCGGGAAGCGAAGCTTTGCATTGTTTGTCTCCGTATGCCAGTACGCAAGCCATCATCCCGATAAGTACCACAATACCAGCAAGTCTCAAGTGTTTGCGTTTCATTTCAAGTCTCCTTATAGAAAGCAATCAACAATTTTGCAGCCCGCCACCGTGGTCAGGCCGACCGACAATTGTCGGTTTTGTTGACTACAATATTATAAACGCTAAGATGAGAAAATTGTGAGAAAACGAAAGTTTTTTTATATCCAACTTTTATCTATTATTCGGTTTAGGACTGCTGATACGATATTTCTTGTGACAAATCGACTTTATCAAGGTTTTTCAGTGAGAACTAATTAGCAGGTGAAAAGTTAGGTAAGCGCGGTGTGGCTTTCTCGTAGCTTCTTATTTGCCTGTTTAGCTAAACAGAGCTTCCACGAACGTCGCCGGGTCAAACTCGGCAATATCTTCGGGTTTTTCGCCGAGCCCGACGAATTTGACGGGTATATCGAGCTGGTCTTTGATAGCGATGACGATTCCACCTCGAGCGGTGCCGTCCAGTTTGGCCAGAAATATGCCGGTGAGGTTGATTGCTTCGGTGAACATCTTTACCTGAATAATTGCGTTCTGGCCTGTAGTGGCATCGAGGACCAGCAGGACTTCATTTGGGGCGCCGGGAATTTTGCGGGCTACCACATCACGGATTTTTGTCAGCTCCTGCATCAGGTCTTTTTTAGTGTGCAGTCGGCCGGCGGTGTCGAGAATGAGGATGTCTGCTCCTCTTGCGACGGCGGCTTCGCATGCGTCGAAGGCCACTGCTGCCGGGTCACTGCCGGTTTGATGCTTTACGATTTGGATGCCAAGTCGCTCGGCCCAGATGCTTAACTGTTCCACTGCTGCGGCCCGGAATGTATCGCAGGCGGCAACGATGACCTTTTTATTGTCCCGACTTAAGATATAGCCCAATTTGGCGATGCTTGTGGTTTTACCGGTTCCGTTGACGCCGGCAACCAATATGACCGTCGGGCCGTTCTGGGCCAGATGTAGCTGTCTGTCGCGGTCGGGCCAGTAGCTTTTAATATGTTCCTGGAGAAACGGTATAATCTCGTCGGTCCTGGCGATTTTTCTGCTGCGGTAGGCTTCGCGCAGGGACGATATGAGCTTGTCGGTTGTTTCTACGCCGATATCGTCTCTTATCAACGTTTCCTCCAGCTCGTCGAGCAGGGTTTCATCGATATTTCTTCCCAGGCTCAGTACTGATGAGAGCGAAGAGCTTATTTTGTTTCTGGTTTTGCCGAGTCGCTCCTTGAAGAAATCAGCCGTCTTGGTAAATATTCCCATAACTGTTCCTTTATGCATAGATGTTTTTCTGAGCCCGTGAGAAGTGACAATATTACTTCAAATGGGGCTGGCGTAGCCCCGATAGTATCGGGTTTTGCCGAAATTTCAAGTCCGGCGGGATTTAATTTTTCCCAGCTTTCCATAGTCTGCGAATAAAAATTGTATTTTCGAGTTTTTTGTCGCAACAGAGATGATTTTCTTTGACAATACAATTGATTCCAGTAGGATTGTTATTGTTGTTCTCGCCCCCGCACCAGACAAACATGAGCGTGAGCTCATTTGGTGGAGGAGTGGGCTTTTATTCAGCCACGTAACGTGGTTAACTTCGGTCTTATAGAAATTTTGTGACTCCATTTTGCCGTAAATTGCGGAAGGAGTTTCACCTGGCATGGATGTTTTAATGAAGCAGCTGGTGTTTGTGCAGAGCGCAGAATCATAAAGGAGTATGATTTGGCAGCTCGAGAAGTTGAGAACATTTTTGCTGATATACTCGAACGTGCGAAGGCACTTGACCCTGCCAATGCTCGTAAGTGGTTTGATAATCTGACGGTTTTGCGTTTGGATGGCGGCTCGCTTGAAATCGGTTGTCCCGATGGAGCGACCGTGCAGTTTTTGCGTGATAGTTGTAAGAACAGTTTCACGAGGGCCGCTCAGCACATAACCGGCCATCTTGTTAGTGTAGTTTTCAATGTTGACAGCCATCAACAAGTTTCCAGCCGACCTCAACGTATCGAGCCCGGGCTCAAGCTACATCTCGACTATACCTTTGATAATTTTGTTGTAGGACCAAGCAACCGCCTTGCTCACGCAAGTTGTGTTGCGGTAAGTCAATCGCTTGGAAGTACGTACAACCCGCTCTTTATTTACGGGAATTCCGGTTTGGGCAAGACCCACCTTTTGCACGCTGTCTGTTGCCAGGTCCAAC
>CAYSLN010000141.1:4834-5804 GCA_964431825.1 uncultured Pirellulales bacterium
TTATCAGAGCAATTGAGCAGGGGAATTTGGCCGGCTTTCAGAGCCAGTTTCGCACAGTCGACATGCTTGTCATCGATGATATTCAGTTCCTGCGCGAGCGTGAGCAAAGTCAGGAGGAATTCTTCCACACCTTTAATGCCATTTACAACAACGGCAAACAAATCATTCTCAGTGCCGACAGTCCGCCGACGGAGATACCTTCGCTCGAGGCGCGTCTTATCAGCAGATTTAACTGGGGCCTGGTCGCCGGAATCGACCCGCCAAGCTATGAGACCAGAGTCGCAATCGTGCAGAAGAAAGCCCACCTGCGAGGGCTGACTATCTCCGATGAAATATCCGAATACATCGCCCGCAAGGTGCAATCAAACATCAGGGAATTGGAAGGGGCCCTGACGACCATTTGCGCTTTGGCGATTACTACCGGCGAACAAGTCAATCTTGAACTGGCACAGAAGGCTCTGGAAGGGCAGATAAAGTTAGCGGCCAGACACATAAGCATAAGTGATATTATCGAAGTGGTGACGGGGCACTTTGATGTTCGCCTTGCGGATTTACAGAGCAAAAAGCGCAGCCAGAGTATTACAGAGCCGCGTCAGATTTGCATGTATTTAGCCCGAAGCTTAACCAAGCACAGCCTCGAAGAAATTGGAGGGCACCTGGGCGGCCGGGACCATACAACTGTTATGCATGCCTGTAGCAAGATAAACCAGGCCAAGGACACCGACCCCAAGATGAACGCACTGCTGAGCGAGTTGACGAAACAAATCACACAAGCTCCTGGAAATTGATTATTTGTTATTTACTATTGAAGCAAACAAGGGTGGTAAATAAAAAAGAGCTGTGAAAGAAATTCACAGCCCTTTTAATTCGAAGCCAAGATTGTTTTTGGGCTTAGGCTCTGCGTTTTCTTAGCAGTGCCAGGCCGCCTAAAGCAAGCAGACAAACAGTTGCCGGCTCGGGGACTTGCATG
>CAYSLN010000142.1:0-5747 GCA_964431825.1 uncultured Pirellulales bacterium
GGCAAACAAAGACAATCCTCTGGATTTCTCAGGCGTGTGGCGATTTCGGGAGCTGCTGAGTTTTTGCCCTAACAAATACAAAGTAACTATAGGTGAAGGCCAGACAATCCTCCAGCAGAATAACGCGGTGGCTAAATATGCGGATATGAAGCCGGGACGTTTGTATCTGCAATATGAGGGCCTTAATCCATCCGGCTCGTTCAAGGACAACGGTATGGCCGCGGCGTTCAGCCATGCCATGCTGGTCGGGGCGAAATCCTGCGCCTGTGCTTCAACGGGCAATACCTCTGCCTCGGTGGCTTTGTATGCCCACAGTTGCGGCCTCAAATGTACAGTTTTCATCGGCTCGGGCCGAATCGCGTTCGGTAAGCTCAGCCAGTCGATGGATTACGGTGCCCAGACGATTCAAATACTTGGTGATTTTGATGATTGTATGCGGCAGGTTCAGGATGTCTGCAGAGAGCTTGGGCTATACCTGCTAAATTCGCTGAATCCCTTCAGGCTCGAAGGACAAAAGACCATAATGTATCGAATTATCGAGGGCCTGGGCTGGGAGGTGCCGGACTGGATAATAGTACCGGGCGGCAATCTCGGCAACTCCAGTGCTTTCGGTAAGGCCTTTTACGAATTGAAGAATCTTGGTTTGATTGAGCGAATACCGCGAATGGCGATTATTAACGCTACCGGTGCCGATACACTAACCGACTTGGTCAACAATAAAAAGCTTACCTGGAACGACGGCAAGGTCGACCAGAAGATTATCGACGATTATTACGCTGATTTGACGGCTCGTAACTTTTCGCCGCATACCTGCGCTTCGGCGATAGAGATTTCGCGTCCGGTTAATCTGAAAAAGTGCCTCAGGTCAATCGATGTCTGCCAGGGCATCGTCCGCGCGGTGAGCGACGAAGAAATCGTCGATGCAAAGGCTGTTATAGGCAAACATGGTCTTGGCTGCGAGCCCGCTTCGGCTGCGAGCATAGCGGGTTTGAGGCATCTCAGGGCTGAAAATGTCATCGGAGCCGATGAGAGAGTTGCCTGTGTGCTGACGGGCCACCCCTTGAAAGACCCCAACGTGACGGTCAACTACCACAAGGAAAAACAGGGCCAGTTCAGCAATCCACCTATAGAAGCACCGAACGACTTCGACGAGATAATCAAGCTGATAAAATAAAGCAGGACGGTTAAAACAAGTCAGTTAAAATAGTACAGTTTGATAGCTCATATCGGGGGATTGCGCAAGCTAAAGACAATAAAGCCGGCGGCAAGAGACAAGCTCCCGATGGTATGCAGAAGGACCGTGATTTGGCTTGCACGGTATTGGGCGGGCCTGATTAGGTCGTTTTTGTTTACTAACTTCGTAGCAAATACTGCTATTGGCAGTGTAAGCAGATAAAACAACCCTGCAAAGAACATCAAACGGTAAAACAACATAGCTGTGGCTATAACGAAACTCGCGAGCAGTGCAATTCTGTAGACCCAAACGCAGGCCGGCACACCAAAAGAGACTACGAGCGTTCTCTTATTGACTGCGGCATCGGCGGGGGCATCGGGAAATTCGTTCACTAAAATCACCAGGAAAATCAATATGCCGACTATGAGGGCAGGTAAAATCGCAGTGGTATCAATTGTTGTTGCTTGTAGATAATATGAGCCGTAGACCGGCAGCAGGCCGAACAGCAGTGCAATGACAAGTTCGCCGATGCTGCGGTAGCCGAGCTGGATTGGGCGGGCAGTGTAGAAAAAGCCACCCAGCAGGCCGAGAAGGCCGAGAATCAGAATGAAAACGCTTTGCGTCAGCATCACAATTATAATTCCGATGCTCGCGCCAATGGCAAGGAAAGCAATAGCGGTTAGTAGTGTGGCTTTGGGTGAGAGGATACCTTGCTGGATGAAGCGGCGGCCACCTGAGAATGGCGTGGGGTTTTTGTTGGCCCAGTCGTTGCCGGAGATGTGGTCAAAATAGTCGTTTGTAATGTTAGAACCGGCGTGGAGGGCCATTATTGCAAGTAGCGCAAGGGTAAAAAGGGCAGGGTGGAAGGTGCCTGATACGGCATAGCCAAGGGATGTGCCGACGAGGACGGGGGCGGCGCTTGCGGTTAGGAATTTTGGCCGGGAGGCGAGGAAAAGAATGGTTAATTTTGAAAATGAAAAATGGGATTTCATAGGTTGGATTTTAACAGTGAGGCGGGAAGATTACACGGGTTTTTGAAGGAAAAATGGGGGTTGATATGTCAGGTTGTAACGATTAGGCAAAATAGGTAAGGCAAAAACGTTGTAAAAGTATGTATTTTTTTGTATAAGTGCATGCTTTTTTTGTATAAACGCGTGCTTTTTTTGTAGAAAAGCACTAAAAATGGCACCTTTTTTTGTAATATTTTTCACACTTCGTTGATCTGAGAAATCCGAAATTCGAATCCTTCGACCTCGCTCAGGACAGGTGTGTGTACTCGACAAACTTTGCTCTGAAGGCAAGCTTTTACCACAGAGACTTGCATCGTCCACAAGGCCGGATAAAACGGCCTTAATGTGAAGCTGACTAAAAAAGTATCGACTGTATCTGGTTCATAGGATTGACACGGATACCCGCCTTCGCGGATACAAGTTTTTTGGATGCAGGGGTGAAGATATAAAAAAAATGACAGAAAGGATTAATTAATGAAAAAGATCCAGCATATAAAAAAAATGACAGAAAAATTTGTCAGAAGAAGATAAAAAAGCTTCGCGTGATATGTCATTGCGAAGCCATTGGGCTGTAGCAAACTCAACATCATTATGCAAACGGATTCATTCCTAATTCCGGCTTGGGAAATTCGGGGGAGCCGTGCAACTCACGAAGTAGTATTTTTAGACTCTTCTCATATTCATCATTTTTGCGAAAATCAATGTAAAGCCGTGAGGAAAGACATCGGGGAAGTAGTCCATCATTATCAGACATCCGCAAGATAGGTATGAATTTGTTGGTCCCGATATTTCTAACAATTTCGCCAGTGATTACGGTCTTTTCATAACCTGCACCTCCAACGCTGATATCCGCTTTTCGTACATAGTCAGGAGTACACACGACCAAGACTCTATGAGACTCAGCCACATTCCGTTCCATAAACTCAGCCACATCATCGCCAGCGTGGAGATCCCACAGGTCAAGTTTAACATCTACTCCGCCCTCTACGAGATTTGTTGCCAGCACGTGTACCCACCGCACATGGGAATCACTATCGTGAGAGTAGCTGATGAACACAATAGGCGCACGTTCTTCTCTCTGAATTTCCTTGGTCGATTCGGATATTACATGTGGTTTGCCATTCAAAGCTTTGATTCTCCCCCCGAGAAATCTGAGCAACACCGCGTAAAGATCCGCCGTGATGACGCTCCTGAAGTCGGACAAGTCCTTGAATGTTCTGTACCAAACCCCCTTTTCCCCCAAAGTCCTGCGTAACTTTTGCACCTTGCGGAACTGCGGACCTGGATCAGCGTTGAATTCCATAGCTTTGAGATAGGTCAATAAGTAGATGTTCTGTCCAGAGTGAATCCTCTGTAGGGTGTAGTTGAGTTCCTGCTCCGTACCAGACTTTTTTTGGCCCGGCGCAATAGACCCGTATCGAGAGCCGAGTATGAGTATGAAAACTCGACATTTGGATACGAGTTGTTTGATTTGATCTTGAATTGTCTTTTGCGGGAGAGTTGACGGCAATTTTTCCCACAACGAGGGCTTAAACTTAACACCTATCGCAAGCTGGGCGGCATTATTTATCTGATCGATGATTTTAAGAGCTTCTGCACGTTCCCGGCCGACATCGATAGTCGCAGATATGAACACCTCTAATTCTGTTTCGCCAGTAGCCATATAACAAATCTCTCTATGTCATATTCGACCATGTCCGACTGTCCCAGAGCTCTATGCGAGCTGCCGGGTTGGAAATATGTTCTCTTAATCATGAGAGCAAAGGTAACAATATTTCGCCCAGTTTTCAAGACCTCAAAGGCAAAATTTGTCCGCATTATTCTGATACTTTATTGGAACCACCGCGACTGGGTGGCATTTGGGGGTCGGTGTCATCAATAATTTTATTTATGTTTATTCCACATCCGAAAAGATTCGGCTGCAAAAGAATGTAGCGATTCAGTGATTTTAAAACTTTATTGATAAAACGGGTACCAGACATAGGCTTCAACTCATTTAGGCCTAGCAAAATATTGTTCCTTTGCTGATCAAAAAAAGGGTATTGCCCTTTAGCTTCTTTCATCATTGCTTTTGCACGTTCAATGTCATTTTTTTCTTTGGAAGTAAAAGCCAATATGGCCCATGTGACAGAAAGATCATAATTGCTGCCACCATTAAATTCATCTGTGCATATTGAGGCAAGCAGTTGTTTTCCCCCTTCAATATCACCAAAGTTAATTAAAGACCTTGCTAAGAACACTTTCGTTAGCTCAGAAGGTTCTTTGTTTAAGCTGATCTTACAATATCTTATAGCTTCATCAAATTTTCCTAAATAAGAATAACATTTAGCAAGTTCTGATGACAGTATGGAAATGCCTGAATTTGTCCACGACTTAGACTCTAATTGATTTGTATATATTCCTATCGCTTCAGAAATTTTTTCTGGATCTTTTTCGAACATTCCAAGAATTTCGAAGGCTTTTGCGAGAAAATAATCTCCATAATCCGTCTTTTTTTCTGCTGTGCAATTTGTGTATCTATTTATAGCATCTCCGATCATCTTACACCCATCTTTGATTTCCACTATCAAACAATATGATATGCCTTTGAAACATGTGTATTGCAGTATGTAAGACTCTTTACGAGTATTTGCTAATATTCTGTCAAGGACATCTAATCTTTCTCGAAATTGAATGGGGTGGGGACAAACATCTAGGTATAGCACTAGGGTTTCTGGATCAATACAGGTTTTTATATCAATCTTCTGTAATTCTTTAAATGCTTGTTCAGCGTCGTCATTATCTATCAAATGCCAAAATGCCATTTCTCGGCTTATTATGTCAAGCCATCGTGAATCAGAAATTGCGTTTGATAGAATTTCGAGTGCTTTAGGGAATTGCTTACTCTTGTTTGTTTGATAATAACAATGATGAAGCAAATCAACTAGGTAAGCCATAGCAGCGATATCAATCTCGAGGAGGTTGGCGGATTGGGGGTCGCCAGATATAAGAAAGGGAATAGTATGAGCTCTATGGCATAGAATATACCACGTAATGTGGCTTCGGCAGGATATTAATGCTTCCCCGTACTTTCCATCGTTGAATTTTGCACGAGCATAATCTTTAATGTTGGTATTATACGTATTTCTACAACACTTTTTGAACATTATGCCTGATCCACATAGACATGTATCTTTTGAATTAGGCTCAATTTGTGATAAATTCCGTATGGGATTCTTCATATGATTTAGTAATTGGTAATATGCGGTAAAGGTGTCATTGTTTCTGTTTCCAAAATAGCATTATGCTAATTCGCCTCTGGCGAATCCGGATATAAAATACCATAAGATAATATATTTTGCTATACCCGCTTTTAGGAATGTCTAAATCCCTGTTGCCCTGTTAATCAGACCCCGCAGTTGGCATATAAAAATACCAAAACATTAACTCTCTCGCCCTCGGTTATTCAGCGAAGGAATCCCAAAGCGTTCTGGCCCCCGATTACAACATTCGAGGGCAAGCTCAGTCTTTCGCCAATTGCCTCGATTTGTTCGCTTAGAAAAGAAAAGCATTCCTCGCCCCGA
>CAYSLN010000143.1:0-4472 GCA_964431825.1 uncultured Pirellulales bacterium
GATTCTGTCGACAGCACCATAGGCCACTACGCTGCATACCTTAACAAGTGGTCGCCACGCTCTTATAACAAGCTGCATTTGAAAGTGCCTAATCTAATTATATCCGACCAGCAGCACGAGGTCCTGCAGGATGATATCTTCAATATTGTCGACAACACAGAAGTCGACCTCGCCTATTATGACCCTCCTTATGGCTCAAATAACGAGAAGATGCCACCATCCAGAGTAAGATACGCAGCATACTACCACATCTGGACGACCATCTGCCTTAATGACCAGCCTTCACTTTTTGGAAAAGCAAAAAGACGAATAGACACTTCCGACAAAGTCGCAGCCTCCGTCTTTGAAGAGTTTCGGACCAATGAAAAAACAAAGCGTTTTCTCGCCGTCGAAGCAATCGACCGCCTCCTCGAAAGGACAAATGCCAAATACATCATACTCTCCTATAGCTCCGGCGGAAGAGCAACTGCAGAGAACTTGAGGTACTCAATCAAAACATACGGCACACTAAAGGAAGTTGTAGAGGTCCGTTACAGAAAGAACGTGATGGCAGAAATGCGATGGACAAATGAATGGACCCGTGATGCCGAGCTTCCCAATACGGAATTCCTCTTCCTGATAGAAAAGAAATAGCATTTAATTCTTGGTCTCTTCCTTTGCATTCCATTTATCAAAAAGTATGTTGACTTGTGCCTATTATTATTGTATTTCATAAAAAACAATAGTAGCAGAAAGGAAGCCCCGGCAATGAAATTATAGAGACGGAGAATAGGGTCTTTACGCAATACTAAAAACCTCCTTAATAAGTACAAGAGTGGCTATATGTATTTTTGTGATCCACATCTCCGTTTTTTATCCCTGCCGTGGCTGATGCTTTGCGCATAAAGCCACGGTTTGCTACAGCTCTTCAATTTTGAATCGACAGGTTACATAACTTGAATTTAAGGAACCGAATCATGTTAGATACAGGATTAGCTGATAAAGTCGTCATAGTAACAGGAGCCAATCACGGTATGGGCGCAGCGACAGCAATTGCCTTTGCGAAAGAGGGCGCCAAAGTCTTTATTCACTATTATCGTGCCGGTGCCGAAGCTCACGGCCAGCTCAGTGAAGATGATGCAAACAAAGCTACTGCCCCCGGCCGGGCTTATTATTATAAAATGCAAACAAAGTCAGCAGATGAGGTAACAAAGAAAATAACTGATATGGGCGGTAAATGTTTTGCCCTTGAATCCGATTTGGCCGACACGGAAAATATCCCAAAGCTCTTCGACAAAGCAGAGCAAGTCCTCGGCCCCGTTGATATTGTCGTCAACAATGCCGCCTGTGGCAAAGGAGACACATTTATCCCGACCGATGAGCTGAAAAAACAACCCCTGTTTGCCGGCCAATTTCCCAAAGTTACTATTACTGGAAAGTCGCACGATTCGCACTTTGCAGTAAACAGCAGGGCGGTTGTTCTGATGATAGCCGAATTTGCAAAACGCTGTATTGCAAGAAAGGAGAATTGGGGGCGCGTTATAAATATCAGCACAGATGGAGCATTCGGGTATTCGGAGATGGTTTCGTATTATGCCAGTAAGTGGGCGGCGGAAAGCTTTACTCGTGCAGCCGCCGTGGAACTGGGACCGTATGGAATTACCGTCAATGTAATATCCCCGGGCGCTGTAAATACAGGATGGCTGACCAATGATATAGAAGAAAACCTTGCCAAGACCTATCCTTTAAGAAGATTGGGTAAGCCCGAAGATATTGCCAACGCCGTTATCTTCATGGCCTCGGCCCAGGCTGACTGGATTACAGGCCAGGTCCTATACGTAGGCGGCGGCAACCGGATGTAAAATCTAATTGTTGCAACTGTACCACTCTATGCCTGATCTGATTAGAAAGTCTCGTAGCATGAGTAACTCGATTGTAAATGCACAATCAAATTATAATCGCTGCGTTAAGCTCAAACTAAAAACTTGCCAAAATCAACAGAGTGGTATTTCATTTATCACAACGGCGGCATCCCAACCCAGGGAGCCAGTTTCCGGCGCTCGGTTTGCATCGACTATCTCTATGACAATCCGGATGGAACAATTAAACGCATTATCATGACCTCAGAAGGAGTTGAACCGGCAAAGTGAGAAGAATAGTACACGAAATAAAGCAGCAAAAAAGGAACTCGAATAGAATCCGTATTCCCCTTGTCTTTTTAACCCTTAAAAGGCACAAACATCCCCGAAATCAAGGAGCGAATTTGATTCGGAAAAGGCGTTACTCCAAATGCCATCACAATCTCACCCTCAGAATGGCAGGATTAAATAGCCGAAATTAGCTCGCCGCCGGCATTTATAAAGGCCTGTCCTAAAAAAAGTTAACTGGCTTTTTCCTTCACGCATTCGGCCAGACGATTTAATGCATTTAGGACGCGTAAAATTATGGGTATTGACCCTGTTATTGAAATATGTTAAAATAGTCAAAATTAGGTCTTGGAGATTCAAAACTATGAGAATATGCCTACTTTCACTGATAATCGTTATTTTTTCCGCTCCTGTAGTTAGTGCAGATTTGGTTCATCGCTACAGTTTCGATAATGGCGATGTGTACGCTATTGACTCCGTTGGTGGTCAGCACGGCACTTTTATGGGGAATACGTCGATAAGCTCCAATGCCGTCCAGCTCGATGGCAACGGAGACTACGTAAACCTGCCCGGCAATCTGATAACCGGTTTTACGAGTGTTACTTTCGAATTCTGGTACAACTATTCCGATAACGGCTCATGGGTCAGAGTCTTCGATTTCGGCGACACCAATCCATCGACCGGGTCTGGGCGAAATTACATCTTTTATACTCCTTGGAGCGGTGCCATTACATCGCGCTTCGTTATTTCCGATGCAGATCCTGGCAGTAATCATGAGGAATTTCTCAATTACGGTACTCCGAATCACACTGTACCGGTCTATGTTGCCTGTGTCTACGATGGTGACAATCACACTATGAGTCTATATGTGGACGGGACGCTGGCGAATTCGGTATCGGTAACTATACCTCTCTCAGCCATTGATAATGTTCTCAGTTATTTAGGTCGGTCGTTATATAACGACCCTTATCTGCTGGGCTCAATAGATGAATTTCGTATTTACAACAGCGCTTTGGATAGCAACGACATTGCTGCCAACTACGCCCTGGGGCCTGATGTAGCACATGCTCTATATGTAGCTACCAATCCAAGTCCTGCAAATAATTCCTACGGCGTACAACCTTATAGACTGCTCAGCTGGAATCAGCCAATAACCCCCCCCGACAGCTATACAGTATATGTTAGCGACGACCCTGATTTTATTGGCGCCCAGGTTATAGAAATGCCGAGCGGAAACAGTTGCGCCCCTGTCTTGGACTATGATACCACATACTATTGGCGAGTGGATACCCATTACGGCCCAACTACTCACCCAGGTTCTGTCTGGACTTTTACCACCTCTGGCGTCCCACTGGACATGTCTCTCGTCGGCGATTTGAATGGCGACTTAAAAGTCAACTTTACGGATATGCTCATCTTTTCACAGCAATGGCTTGACGAATCCGGCTGTGCAGGTCCGGGATGCGCTGATTTTGATGGCCAGAACGGTATAGATTCCCTCGACTTTGCACAGATGGCCGGAAACTGGCTCAGGGGCTTACAACAGATAGTGATAAATGAGATTCATTACCACCCCGACAACAACACCGAAGCGGTAGAGTTTATAGAACTTTATAATACCTCCACTAAACCGGTAGATATATCAGGCTGGTACTTCACCGGTATCACATATGTTTTCCCTGCAGAGACACTAATAGCTGCGGATGACTATATCGTTGTTTGTGAAAGTCCCGTCGCGTGTCTGACTAAATTTGGCGTAACAGCCTTGGGGCCCTTCGAGGGTAGAATCAGCAATGACGGCGAGCGTATAGTTCTGCGCAATGCCGCCGGCGAGAGAATCGATGAAGTCGATTATGACAGTGACTTCCCATGGCCGATTGCAGCTAATGGTGAAGGTGCGTCCATGGAGCTACTCAATCCCTCTCTGGACAACGACCTGGCCGGAAGCTGGCGAAGCTCGGGCTATCACGAAGACGTGGACCGTCCGGAATTAGCGTTCGGGTTCCCTACACCTGGTTCTCAAAATAGTGTATATACAACAGATGTCCCGCCGCAGATTCGCCAGGTCGACCATGAACCAGAGCAGCCCCTCTCGAGCCAGCCGGTCACGATCACCGCAAAAGCAACCGACCCTGACGGCGTCAAACAGGTAACGCTAAAATACCAGATAGTAGCACCCGGCGCCTATATCCCGGCTTATCTGCCCGTATCACCCATTTCATCTCTGACTGCAGACCCGTTTCAACTCAAGGACATTAATCCGGACTTTGAGAACCCGGCCAATTGGAGCCAGTTAACGATGGTCGATGACGGAACAGGTCAGGACACCGTCGCCGGAGATGGAAT
>CAYSLN010000143.1:4572-5726 GCA_964431825.1 uncultured Pirellulales bacterium
AACTGGGAAGGTGCATTCGTCTATGAGGGCAAAGTGTATGACCACATCGGATACCGCCTGAGAGGCGGCAACCTGCGGTACAATAGCGGAACTGCAGGCAAGCGTTCGATGAAACTCCGTTTCAATCGGGGCAATTACTTCCATGCAAGAGATATATATGGAAACAAATTTCCCTACAAATGGCAGCATCTCAACACCGGCAAGATGTTCGGCAACAAGTGTATTTGGAACAACTATAATAGGTGTCCTTATGGAATAAATGAAGTTTTGGATATGCGGTTATTCGCGGCTGCCGATGTCCCCGCATACGAAATCTGGTGGATACATTTCCGCGTGGTGGATGGCGAACAGGAAGCCCCCACCGGAACAGATGGTCAATACAACGGCGACTTCTGGGGACTGCACATTGCTTTTGAAAATTACGACGGTGCTTTCCTCGAACGTCTGGGACTGCCGAAAGGCAATCTTTATAAACTATCCGATAAAATTTACGGAGGTCTGGACCAGTTGCGATATCAGGGAGAGTTCGCAGTGGATGATGCCTCGGACTATGAAAACATCCGCTGGAATCTGAACCACGATTATTCCGCTGATCAAATTCGCGATCATCTGGATTGCAATGAATGGTATCGCTATCACACAATTATCGAATCCATAAGGTCTTTCGATCAGTTCAGCGGGGCTGAGTGCTTTCATTGCATAAAGAATCTGGCTTGGTATTTCTATCCGGATTACACACCCGAGAACAACTATTTCGGGAAGGTGCAGTTCATGCCCTTTGACGTGGACGATACCTGGGGACCTTATTTTAATCATGGTACTGACCACGGCAAGGCGGCGATTTATGACCAGAGCTTTGATGACAATCATGTTTTTATACAATATCCTCTTGAACCGGAAAAATCACCGCTAAGACAGGAATACCGCAACTACATCAGGGAATTCAGAGACCTTCACTGGCAGCCGGAAGTAATCGACGGTATGATAGCAGAACTGGCGGCGTTTATAGAAGACCTTGTGCCTGCTGACAGAGACCGCTGGAGACGGGACCCCACGCCGGGTGGCCCCGTAGATAACGGGCCGCTGGAAGACACTGTTGCGCTTCTGTACCAGTTCGCATGGACACCAGGTTCTTTCCCAGGCGAAGGGTATTA
>CAYSLN010000144.1:0-5674 GCA_964431825.1 uncultured Pirellulales bacterium
ATAACCCGCCCCTTCTACGGCCTCCACAGCTGGGCCGAGGCCAGCGGTGCATGGGCCGCAAGGTCCCACGTAAAATATGGCCTGGGATACACTAGGGGCGTAAGCACATGGGCTGTGGGTGACCCTCCCGCACAAAATCCGCGACGCTATCTCGACCACCCCCAGTTAGGAGGCCTTACCAAGGCGGCAGTCATGACCGTCCTCGGTGTCAGCGAATGGAGCTCTCGCGTTGTCAGGGTGGCAACATCCGTAATAATCTTGTTACTGTTTCTCAAAATTCTAAGAGGATTAACTGACGACAAAACAGCCCTCTTAAGCGGCCTGATTTATACTATATTTCCACTAACAGGCTACTTCGGCTTTGGCGACTGGCCCATAGTCTTTAGCTTCTTGGCCCTGTGGAATTATCTCGTGCTGATAGGTGCCATCAGAAACGGCCCCGAACCAGCCCGACTGCATAAGTTCGGCCTGGCCATAGGCCTCTTCCTGTCTTTACAATACGGCTGGACGGGATTCTTCTACGCCTTCGCCATTGGCGTCCACTATGTCGGCCGATGTATCTTTCGCAAACAACTGCCGGACAAAGTTCTGCTGGCAATTCTAATCCTCGCGCCTCTATCGAGTCTGGCCCTGGACTTTATCATTATGGCTGGCGGCTATGGATGGGACTTTACAAAGATAACAGAACTCTACAAATGGCGCTCCGCAAAAGGCGAAATGCAGGAATTCCAATGGGGGACATGGTTCGCCAAGCTCTGGGAATTCGCAATATTGAACTTTACCTTGCCGATATTAATCACCGCAATCGCCTATCTGACAATCGGCCAATTGTTTGTATTCCTGCAACCAACACCACAACAACACAATCAACGCAGACCAGGGCAATTTCCTCAATTCTGGCTGTTCGCAATCGCACCTCTCTCTCAACTGCTGATTTTGAGAGGTGCCTTATGGAGACACCAGTCATGGGAACGCCCCCTGGGTCCCGTACTCGCTATTGCCGCGGCCCTCGGAGTAATGTTGTTGGCCGATATCCTGAAAAAGTTCAACCGTCGAGTCTCCTCCGTCGTCGTACTTTTAATCGGCATCTTTATCACCGCATGTGTAATGGGCACGAACTACTATTACTCAGTAAGATGGCAACCGCCGGAAAAGATAGAACTCTTCAAGATGCTCAATCAAAAAATACCCCCTGATAAGGCCCTGCTGAGTCTTGAGCCCTTGACTGTTGACCAGCACAAGGCCAAAGGTGCCTTCTACAGACCGGAGATAGCATGGTATCTGGACCGCGAGATTGTACAGGCAACGTCCCTCCAGCAGGTTCAGGAGCACGCCCTGACGGGCAATTTCCCCTGCTATCTTGTGCCGGCGTTGAAAAACACATTGCCTCTCATCACCCAATTGCAGCAGCAATACAAGTTTGAATACGTCGCCGGCGCATCAGGAGAACGAACCAAAGACGGCAAATTCCTCAAGGCAGGAATGTACGCCTATTTCATCTTCGATTTGAACAGCAAAGCTGCCGGCCCTTAATCAACCTTTTGTGATATGGCTTTATTCCGTCTTTTCTTGAAATCAACAGGGGATTTGTACCTCAGCCAAAAAGCAAAAAACCACTCTCAATAAAAATGTAACCGAGTATTACTACCCGGTCAATCATCGCTGCAGAAGGTATAAGTTGCGACCGTCAGGGGCCTGACCAATGTGTTTGGAAATATTCAGACATGAATTCTCGAGGATAAAATCAACAAACTCCTGATTATTGAAGTCCCGATAGGAACCAACCATAGTGTTTTCACCGGGAGCGTGAGGCTCGAAAAACATGGCCTCTATCTCAAGGCTGCGGAGAAGTTGGATAAGCTTCCGATAGGAGCCTCTGTCTTTGAGGAAATGATGGAAGATATTCAATGCAAGCACAATATTGAACTTCATGGGACCTTGGTAATCGAAAATACTACAATCATGGATAGCAAACTTTTTGTTCTCTGCTCGCCGCAGCTTTTTCATAAAATAAACATTTTTGATACTGCTTTCGACAGCGTGGCACCCAAAACCAAACTCCTCGAACCTGTGGCACCAGTAACCCCAGTGGGCACCTATATCCAACAACTCACCCCCACTACAGGGCAGATTCTCTTTAATCATTTCGATTCTTTCATCGCCATGTACTGTTGGTATAGATGTTAGGTCCGGGTGCCAGATACGATGATATATTTTGCCGCCGTGGGTACGGGCGTAATCAATAATCTCCATCCTGAACTCATGCCAAAGCTTGTGAACCATGGTGATTTTCATAGGCACACATTTGACGGCAAGCACTTTGGCCAACGCAAGACGATGCCGACCATCTTCAAAGAGTAAATCACCGTGCCGCCCGATACAGACAGAAATTTCATCTTCGCCCTTATACAGGTCTTTTTCATCGTCAGCGATATCCTTCTGCGGCCTATATCCATGGCGCTTGATATCATCAAACATCTCATCCAGCTTACTGCACTTGAGGTCGTAATCATGCTGACTGCTGCAACCATAACACACATCTCCTGCTTCGAGCTCGCTTGTCACACGATGATACAAATCAGTTCCCTGCCAGGGCACACCATCAAGAAAATGAGCAGCGAAACCCTGATATAGGTCTGTATCTTCAAAACGAATGTTGGTCTGGTCCCAATTACCACCAACTATCTTCCCGCGATTCGCATACTTCCGGGCAACAACAGTATTTTGAGGGTTCTCACAAACAAACCGGATATCAGCCGGATTAGCATAGCACGTCCGGTGAATATCAAAAGCCGAATGCACTTTCAGGCCCCGCCAGCAAACCTGTATCTTCCAAAGTCGAAAACGAAGCCGAGAGAGAAAGGCCTTAACAGAAGGGTAATTATTGAGAAACATTTTTACCTTCAAAACCACCCTTCTAACCGTTCGGCTCTTGGCCAGATGAAAAGCCATTATTTACATCCCTCTTTTTAACCGAATTAATTCATACTTCGCCAAAGCTGTCCGATGATTTTTTGAAATCCGCCGGATACTTGTGCCAAAGCCATACCGCGCAACCTCCACCTACCATAAAAGTCCAGCTAAGCATTATCGCCCGCTCAAACATCGCCGCCAGAATGCCTACCTCGAATGGAATATCCAGCACAACTGCCACACAACCCATTATTAGCTCCCTCATGCCCAGCGCCCCGGGCGTAAAACTCACTACAAAAGAGCAATAACCAAGCACACCCAAAATAAGATACCCCAACACATGGACATCCTGTCCCATCCCTCGGTAGATTATCCCAATCCGACATGCTGACAGCACAAATGTCACCGTCAGGTGAGCTACGCACAACATAATCAGCCTGATATTCAGAGATATTGTCCTGCGTCCGGTCACCAATTTTCTTATGATAGAAACCAACTTGCCCGAACCACTCGGAACCGGCAAAGGCACAAAAACCAAAGTCAACGAGACCGCCAGCATAACCACAAACACCCCGGCTAATATCTTATTTTCGTGTCCCACAAGACCATAACCCACAATCAGCCCGGCCAAACCTATTACCGACGCTGCAGCTATCATCAACACCATTATATAAGCGAACATTGTTACAAAACCTGTATAGCTCAGGCCGTAACGACGCTTAAGGTAATTGGCACGCAATACCGTCCCGAATTTCATCGGCACATAATTCAACAATCGGGCTGCGTTCTGCAATATAGTCATCTCCCACAGAGAAATTTTGACATTTAATGCCCTCAACAAAACCTGGCCTACGCGAGAGTTGTTCACAGTCGCCAGCCCCATAATGATATACAGAATCACCAGATCCGAAGGTCTCAACCCAAACAAAACCTTAAGTTGCTCCCAATGCCCGGCCAGATAATAAAGTAAAAAAGCCAGCAGAGCTAATCCTATTATATGCTTGACCCACTTACCCATCACAAACCTTTAAGTATTATCAGCCAGCCCTGACTTCCTTAATCCCATTTCTCACCTTTGTATGGTCCTTTTTCTTCGATGACCCTGCAGGGGCTCCCCACCGCAATCGAGTTCTCCGGGATATCCTTTGTTACAACAGAGCCGGCACCGATAATCACATTCTCACCAATATGAACGCCTGGAAGAACGACCGCATTTGTACCTATCCAGACGTTATTACCTATGACGATAGGCCTGCACTCAACTATTTTATCGTAATCATCAAAATTATGATTAGCGCTTATTATCTTGCAGCCAGATGCTATCCTGACATTGCTGCCAAATATTATTCCATTAGTCCCTTGTATATAACAATGGGCGGCTATACCGGGATATACACCCCTACTCAATTTAATATTTTCAACACCGGTTACATATGATGTATAATGAACAGGCCATGGAACATGGCTGTTAAACTTTAATACTCTCTGATAAAAGAAAAGATAAAAGATTTTCTTCGGTGATATCCAACAGGTATCAACTTTATACAATCTTTTCACCATGAAAAACAGACACCTGCTCCCTTTTGATTCTTTAGCCGCTTTTGCCATGACTAAGTGCCCTCTTCTCAATTGTCTCGACAATATAATCGGTTACATCAATTTTATCTTCTAACAGTTCCTTGCGTAAAGTAGCGCATTTCTCTTTGGCCTGCGGATCGCTGAGCCAGTCAAGACAATACTTCAGCGCCTGCCGGGTATCCGTCGTCTGTTTGACCAGACCGTACCTTTCGAGCATATCAATGTAACCTAACTTTAAGGTATTGATGTAAACAGCAGGCACTCCAAGCACAGCAGATTCCGATGCCATTGTAGCACCCTCACCAACATACAACGCAGCAAACGCCGCCACATGGTGGAGCTCGTGAACAGGAACATTCAAATGATATTCTTCAAACTCCCCCGATAACCGTGACTCTGAGCTGATATATGGCTTCGCATATTTGGCTATCTCGCGGATAAAATTCAATTTCTGTTCATCATCAAAACCATGTTGGCCCACATCATGATGTGCCTGCCAGCTTACAAACCGAATTATACAGTACTTCTCCTGAGGATTTATACCCGACTTCTTCACTACTTCGATATCAGCAGTAAAACGATTTGGGTGCAAATAAGCAAGCTCATGCACGCCGGGGTAATAGTGATGCTTCTTGCCAAAATACTTCCCATAGCAATCGGGACTATAAACAACGTCAACAAAGGGGTAAGTAATCATATGCGAAAACTTCTGATGCTCCGTGTCGTCCCAGACAACCGCCGGCTTCCGTAAAAGCCACCCAACTTCAGCTGCAAAAACACCGCTGATAGCGGTAAGTACGTCCGGCTTGAACTTTAGACAGTATTTCCAAAGACAAACATCTCTTACAATCAGTTCTTTAACAAGAGAGAGCTTGCCACGACCCATTTTGCTCAGTACCGTAAAGGGAATTTCATAGTTATTCAATAACTGAACCGTCACATCCTTTTCTCTGGTTGTCACAGCGACATTGTGCCCGCGATGTTGCAGCTCAGCTATAGCGCTCCGGAAAAAGTGCACATGGGCCGGATGCGTAATGTCAACAAGTATCCTCACCTTGGGGCTCCGAAGGTACAGATGGCTCTGTGTACTCCTGCTTGCGCAGTAAAAAGAGTTGCTCGTCCTGCAATATCCTTAGACGGTTGATCATACCCGCCAGAAGAGCGGTTATGTAACAGATAAGTG
>CAYSLN010000145.1:0-5654 GCA_964431825.1 uncultured Pirellulales bacterium
GGTAGCTGTAGTTGTCCGGCAGGCAAGTATTGAGTTGAGCGAAACATCATCCGAGACGTCACAACCGGCCCTGCGGGTACTGCCGAATGCCACGATTTTTGAATTCTTCAAATCCAGATTTGCTGCCTCAGTAAAGAACTGCATTTCCTTGGGGTTGGAACCTGCATATCCACCTTCGATGTAATCCAGGCCAAACTCGTCAAGGCGTTTAGCGATTGAGAGCTTGTCTTCCAGGGAAAAGCTGACGCCCTCGGCCTGCATACCATCGCGAAGAGTCGTATCGTAAAGCCTTATTTTTTCCACAACTACTCTCGTGTCTTGATTATTGGATATTTCTACACTTCACACACTTTTACTTTTTGTCTGTTGCATTTTACCTCTGTGTTATATGGATGTAAAGCGGAAAAGCCAGGGGTTGAAAAGAGCGGGCCAGAGTCAGGATTTAATCTGACATAGAAATTCGACCATGGTGAAGCTTGATGGGTTGGATGCTAGGAAACCTCATAAAAAAGGTGTGCCGAACGGGGAAGGTTGCTGTGCGTTGGCTTATGGAGGTTGCGATGATGGCCATTGTGAGCTCAGGAGGCAGGTACAAAGAATTTTGGAGAATTTCAAATTTCTTGTAAATTTGTTGCATACAACCCCAAGGCTAAATATAATGCGGGGTTCGTGTAAGTGTCTGGAAGATAAGCGGTATATTTTGTTGAATTGAGATGAACCTAACACAAGTATTGCAATTGAGTTGTGTCAAAGTTCCAATGGAAGGCAAAGATAAGGGTTCTGTGATATCGGAACTGGTGGATTTGCTTGACGCTGGCGGATTGTTGCTCGACAAAGATGTTGCTTTACAAGCGGTTTTAACGCGTGAGCAAACCCGTAGTACCGGAATCGGCTCTGGAATTGCCATTCCTCACGGCAAATGCAAAGCTGTCAAAGAACTCGTGATGGCACTCGGCATTGCGCATGAGCCGGTTGATTTTTCGAGTGTCGATGGGGAACCAGTGAAAATCATTATTTTGCTGGTCTCGCCGCTAGACCAAACCGGTCCACATATTCAGGCTCTTGCCAAGATAAGTAAACTGATGCTTGATGAGCGATTCAGGCAAACGCTTGAAAAAGCCACCTCTGCTGAGGATGCTTATGAACTTTTGAACAATAAAGAGAATGAATAGACGTCAGTTCACAGGTCACGAACTACTCGTTGGCTTCCCATAAAATCAGACCCATATCATAGGGAGTAACCAAGTCAGGGTGCCTGGGTAGAATCCTTACAGCTACACCGTGCCGGCCAGTATCTCTGCATAGCATCAAGCCAGTAAACCAATATTCACCGTTTTGTCCTGAAGTTTGTTCGTAATCCATTCGTACAGCCGAACCATCCTTAATGTTCCCCCAAGTATCCACGGGACCATGGTAAAGCTCGATTGAGACATCATCCGGGCGAACCTTGTCGAGCTTGATTAATGCCTTGATACTCAGATCTGCTCCGGCCCTAAGCTGGGGTTGTTTGGGATTCAGCTGCTCCTGAGATTCACCATTATTGACTTGCATTACAACGTCTTTAACGGCAATCTCAGGCCAGGCTTTCCTCATTTCGGACTTCCATCTGGCAAATTGCTTGGTTCTGGCCATGGCTTCTGCTGTGAGATATCGCCATCTGGCTGCTGCCGGGTTATAAAACCTTCGCGTATACTGTGCAACCATTCTGTGTGTGTTGAAACGTGGTGCTATCCACTTGATAGAGTTCTTTACTCTGTGTATCCAGGCCCTTGGCAAGTTGTCAGTCGAGCGGGTGTAAAAGAGCGGAATGACCTCATCTTCGAGTATGTTATAAACGGCCTGAGATTCGACTATGTCCTGATAGTCGGGGTCATCATAGCCTTCACCTGCGTCAATAGCCCATCCCCCGTCGGGTGTATAGCCCTCACACCACCAACCATCCATGGTACTCATGTTTAAGACGCCATTAATCGCGGCTTTCATACCGCTTGTGCCGCTGGCTTCCATCGGTCTGCGTGGATTACTTAGCCAAAGGTCGACGCCGCGGACCATAACCCTCGCCACGTCAATATCATAGCCTTCCAGGAATACTATCCGTTGTCTGACATTGTGCTGGGTGGCAAAGTGAACAATCTGTTTTATGATGTCTTTACCCTCCGAATCCCTTGGGTGGGCCTTACCGGCAAAGATAATTTGAACAGGCCGATCCCTGTTAGTGAGCAGTTTTACTAATCGCTGCGGGTTCTTAAGCAGTAAGTTACCCCTTTTATAAGTCGCGAACCTTCTGGCGAAACCAATGGTCAATGCTTCAGGGTCAAGAACTTCCTTGGCTCGACTCAATTCGGTATGATATGTACCTCGTCGTTCCATCTGGGCTTTAAGCCGGTTGCGCGCAAATACGATCAGATGCTCTTTGCATCGTTGATGTATACGCCAGAATTGCTCGTCAGGGATTTGGTCGATGTTATTCCACGCCGTATTGGTAAATGTTCCATCGGCCCAATTCGGACCGAGATATCTGTCATATAGAGAATTCATCTCATCTGATAGCCAGCTCTTGGTATGTATACCGTTTGTTATCGAAATTATGGGCACTTCTTTGACAGGGACGCCGGGCCAAAGCCCCGACCACATCTGGCGAGATACTTCGCCATGCAGTTTGCTAACGCCGTTTATGTAGCTGCTTAGCTTTATAGCTAAAATCGGCATTTTAAACGGCTCGTTATCATCGTCTGGAAGGATTCTACCCAGTGCTAAAAACTGTTTTCTGTTTATACCAAGATGGGGGAAGTAACTACCAAAATATTTATCCATCAGCTCCACACGGAATTCATCGAGCCCGGTTTTTACAGGAGTATGCATCGTAAAGACATTGCCTGACCTTGCGGCTTCCAGAGCCTCATCGAAAGTCATATTCTTGTCATTTCGCAATTGGCGGATTCTTTCAATCGCCATAAAAGCAGCGTGCCCTTCGTTCATATGGCAGATGGTTGGCGTAATGCCCATAGATGTCAGTGCCTTTAGGCCGCCGATGCCCAGCATAATCTCTTGGCGGATTCGCAGCTCTACGTCACCACCATAGAGACTGCTGGTAATCATGCGGTCCCCCGGCGAGTTAGCAGCTACGTTGGTATCAAGCAGGTATAACTTTACTCTGCCAACGGAGACGCACCAAATTTGCGCCAACACACATCTGCCCGGATATTCGACGCTAACGCTCAACGGCCTGCCGCCGTCTTTGCGAACCAGCTCGATTGGCATATTATGAATATCGTTCTCGATATAGATTTCTTGCTGCCAACCATCGATGTTCAGGTACTGGCGGAAATAACCTTTTTGATAGAGAAGACCGACTCCAATCAGCGGTACACCGAGATCCGAGGCACTTTTTAAGTGGTCAGCTGCCAGAATTCCCAGGCCACCAGCGTAAATAGGTAGGCATTCATGAAGACCGAACTCAGCACTAAAATACGCAATAACAGGTTCGGTACATTTTGCACAAACCTTTTCAAACCACGTTGGCTCATCAAGATACGACTTTAGTTTTTCGGTAGCTTGTTGTAGCTCATGCAGAAAACCCTGGTTTTGAGCCAGCTCCTCTAATTTTGCCTGTGAAATGTTGCCGATAAATTTGACCGGGTTGTGATCACAAGCTGTCCACAAATTACCGTCAATACGTTTGAATAGTTCTGTAAACTCATAGTTCCAGGACCAAAACATATTTTTGGCGATAATTTCAAGGTCTTTTAAAGATTCCGGCAGTGTTGGTAAAACAGTAAAGTTGTGTACACTCGGCATTTTTGCTTCCCCGCAATGTAACTATTTTTATGGCAAGGACTAACAATTTAGGGAAAAACTCCTCGTCAATTTCTTAATTTAATCGGCAAATTTATTATTTGGCTTAACCCCAAAAAGCACGGCGATTATTAGCGATGCTTATTTTCGGACTAGAAATACGAACAAAAAAAGGCCTGTATGAACAGGCCTTTTTATCGTTTGCTGGCTTACCTCCGCTGGTGTCGTAGGAAGGGTTTTTGAAGAGAACCCATTACTTTCATGTGGGCAATCGTTGCTTGTGTCCGAAAGTCCTAACGAGTAGGCATTTCCGATCCATCAAGGCCTGATTTCCCTGAGTACGAATATCGGTTCTTTCAAACGCACACTTCCTATACGAACACCGCAGGGGTCAGCCCGCAATATTATTTATACCAACTCAAAGGGTGAAAGTCAAGAAAATACCGCCAAATCCGGCCTCATAACCAAGACCTTCAATCCTTCTCTTTATTATTTTTCGACCTTTCGCCTGTTTTTTCTGAAGTCAAACTCGGACAAAAAAACAAAACTTAGCTACTGCCCATAGTGGCCCTTAAAACAAGACATTTTAAAGCGAGAGCGGCGGTTCCTGAACCACCAAAATTCACGATTGCGCTAGCAGCCTAAGAAGGCATGTATGCCCCCCATCCTCTTGTAAGTGGTCGGTAAAATAGTAGATACCTTACCCTTGCCCAACGGATAGGCGAACAAAATCAAAAACACGTTGTCAGGCGAAGTTCTTCTATAACTATATTATGTCCGAGTGATGTGTGTTAGAAGCGCCGCCGACCACCACCTCCACCACCTCCACCACCTCGGTGGTCTTCACGTCGAGGTCGAGCTTCATTAACGCTAATAGTTCGTCCTTTTAGATCCTTGCCATCTAAGCCGTCAATTGCAGATTGGGCTTCAGTTTTAGATGGCATCTCCACGAATCCAAATCCTCTTGATTCGCCACTATACCTGTCTTTTATAATATTGGCGGATTCAACCTGCCCGAATTCTCCAAAAGCCTGATTCAGGTCTTCTTCGGTGGCGTCACTTGACAAATTGCCTACATAGATATTCACTCTAATCTCCTTTTTTTCCTTTAAATATTACAATAGAACTTCACCTGACAATAATTACCGTATTACTATGGTTATTGCCTAAAACAAAAGCGTATTAGCACTATTGCAGATATATATTACTGTGTCAAGAGATTTATATTTTTGGGGACTAACTTGAATCCCTGCAGATACACGGTTGTTTGCTTGACAATGTCACCAGAGGATTTTAGAATCGGTATCCATTAAGTGCAAGTTATAACATTAAGGAAGATATGCAGATAAAATTGAGATTTCTCGGTGCCGCTCAGAATGTTACTGGTTCCAGCCACCTGGTGGAAGCCAATGGCTCTATGATTCTTGTAGATTGCGGGCTTTATCAGGAAAGGCAGTTGAAGGCAAGAAACTGGGAAGCGTTTGGCGTGCCACCTGAGAAAGTAAATGCCGTCCTTTTAACTCATGCGCATCTGGACCATTGTGGCTTACTGCCCAAGCTGGTTCGAGATGGATTCAAAGGTAAGATATACTGTACCGCTGCCACCGCAGAGATTGCGCAAATTATACTATTGGATTCAGCCAAGATACAAGAAGAGGATGCTGAGTTTAAGCGTAAAAGACACGAGCGGGAGGGCCGAAAAGGCCCATATCCAGAGGTTCCGCTTTACACTACTGCTGATGCCGAAGCGTGTTTTCCGCTCTTTGTGCCCGTAAACTATAAACAGCCCGTGGAAATCGCTGAGGGTATTGAGGCGAGCTTTTGCGATGCCGGTCATGTTCTCGGCTCTTCGATAATAA
>CAYSLN010000146.1:0-3048 GCA_964431825.1 uncultured Pirellulales bacterium
ACCATAATTCGACCTGCTTATTCAAAATCCTTTAAGCTTTTCAACAGAGCATATTCACTATTCACTAAATACTGTCTTTATTACTGCTATTTCATCGCAATCTTGCTGCTTTGGACACCTGGCACAGTCACTCCAGACCTTCATCGGCAGCGTTTCTTTTTCAACTACCTCAAAGCCCATTTTCCTAAAAAAGTCCGGCTCAAGTGTAAGCGCAAATACCCTCGGCACACCAAACTGTGCAGCTCGTTCGAGAGCAGCGGTCGCAAGCATTTTACCAACTCCTTTGTCGGTGTTCGTTTCATCAACCGCCAGGGACTTTATTTCCGCAAGGTCCGACCAGACGATTTCTAATGCGCAACAGCCAACTATATTGTCATCAAGCTCAGCAACAATAAAGGCCTGTAGATTTTTATAAATATCAGCTATAGAGCGAAACAGCATCCTGTCCTGTTCAGCGTAGGAATTTACCAAAGCATGAATCGCCTTGACATCCGAAGTTTTAGCGCTACGTATATCCATAGATAAAAAGTATAACCTCTAAGACATAAAGAGACAAAAGAAATTCAAAACTCCCTACAGGCCGAAAGATTTGGCTGGACTGCACACTTAGCCATCTTCCAACAAAAACCGAACCGTTTAACTTAAAAGATTAAATGACCAAAATTACAGTCAAGTCTTCCCTGCGTATAAGAATAGTATAAAAAAGCAAAAAAGGCTGGAAAAACAACCGCGTCTGATATATCGTATTGTGGGCAGCATGAAGCGGCCTGCAAACAATGAACTATGGACTGTAAACTAATTTATGCGATTTATCCTTATCGACAAGGTAGTCTCATTCGAGCCAGGCAAGCAAATAAAAACGCTCAAGAGCGTTTCCCTAGCTGAAGAATATCTGGCCGACCACTTCCCTACTTTCCCCGTGCTGCCCGGCGTGCTGATGCTACAGGGGCTAATCGAGTCGGCATCCTGGCTGGTGCGAGAAACGGAAAATTTCGCCCACAGTATGATATTGCTTGAGCAAGCCAAAAACGTAAAATATAAAAGTTTTTTGGCACCGGGTGCCCAGATAGAATATACTGTCGAAGCCAAAGTCATCGAAGAGAACGTCAGCAGCTTTGTTGGCTCCGGCTTATCAAAAAACAATCTAATCGTAGAGGCAAGATTCGGACTGAGGCACTTTAACCTCTCCGACCAAAATTCTGCAATGGCAACGGTAGACGCACAAGTAACGGAAAATATGAAAAACCGATGGAAGCTGCTAAGACAATGAACAGCGGATATTACTTAGGAAATGAAAAAAGCTAAATACCAACGACTAATAAAATACTGGAGGCAAAAAACATGGCTATGAGTCGGGATGAAATCTTTCAGCAGGTCCAGGAAGTTCTGGTCGATGCACTTGCAGTAGACGACGATGAGGTTACATATGAGGCGACTTTGATGGGCGACCTGGGTGCTGAAAGTATCGACTTTCTGGACATAGTGTTCCGACTGGAGAAAGCGTTCGGAACAAAAATTCCGCGGGAGGAATTATTTCCCGCTGAGAGCCTGATGAATAGTTCTGACTTTGTAAGCAACGGCAAATTAACGGAAAAAGGATTGGCTGAATTGCGCTCTATAGTACCTCACATCGACCTTTCGGCGTTTGAGCAAGACCCTGACATTAACAAACTTAGTGATTTATTCACTGTCGAGGCGATTGTAGGTTATCTTGAGAACAAGCTCAGTGCCGCTTAACAATACAAAAACCCATTTTAAGGTGTCAGCAGCAGGATTGCCTCAAGTCAACCTGCCGTTAACTTTAATAATGGTGAGGTTCCCACTTTGTGGTGTACCGCAAAATAGTGTCCTGACGAAAAATGCGCTGGATCTGGATAGATAAATTTATCGAGTTTAACAGTGGTAAAAATGCCGTAGCACTTAAAAATGTAACGCTCGCGGAAGAGCACTTACACGACCATTTCCCCGGCTTTCCGGTAATGCCGGAAACACTGTGTATCGAGGCGATGGCTCAGACGGCGGGAATCCTCGTCGGCGAGGCAAAAAAGTTTCAGGAAAAGGTCATCCTTGCAAAGGTAAAAAAGGCAGTTTTTTTCGACTATGTAAGACCAGGCGATACAATAAAACTGCACGCAAAGATCGAACAAATTACTCCCGAAGCAGCAACCACAAGCGGCAGGATTACCCGCTCAGAGAAGCTGATAGCCGAGATAGATTTAATGTTCAGCCATATAGACCAGAACCTGGCCGGCAAAGAATTCCCGGAAGAAAACTTCGTGTTCACCGGCATGTTCGAGTCACTTCTGCGGGATATGCTTTCGGCCAGTGCCGGCTCCGGCGAGCCGAAATCGGAGCAACACTGATGAATTCGACCCGCGTCGTAATAACCGGCCTTGGTGCAGTCAGCCCACTCGGATTAACTGTTAGCGATATGTGGGCCGGTCTGTGTGCCGGCAGATGCGGTATAGATAAAATTACAGCATTCGACCCCGTGGGCTTTAGCTGTCAATTAGCTGGCCAGGTCCCGGATTTCAAAATACAAAAACATGTGCCGAAAACATATCGCAAGGCGACCAAACTGTTCTCCAGAGACGTCGGACTGGCGGTGATAGCAGCAAATGAAGCTCTGGCAAACAGCGGTCTTATTACAAAGGGCATCGATCCGGAAAGGACAAATATCAATCCGGAGCGTGTAGCAATCAATCTCGGAGCAGGCCTTATAAGCTGTGATTTGGTTGAGCTGGCTCCATCTGTCGCAGCGAGTGTCACCGATGGAAAATTCGACATTAACAAATGGGGCAGAGAGGGCCTCGAACTGATAACACCTTTATGGCTGTTAAAATATCTGCCAAACATGCTCGCCTGCCACATAGGTATTATTCACGACATCCAGGGACCAAGCAACAGTATCATCTGTGCCGAGGCCTCTGCGCATCTGGCTATAGGTGAAGCAGCCCGGATTATTGCCCGCGGTGACAGCGACATTGCTCTGACCGGCGGCGCTGAAGCAAAGGTCAATCCCTTAATTATGACTCGCCAGTGCCTGCT
>CAYSLN010000146.1:3148-5640 GCA_964431825.1 uncultured Pirellulales bacterium
CAGATAGCAATCGAAAAAGCAATGACCGAAGCGCAAATAAGGCCGCAGGATTTGGACCTAATCATTCCCCACGGGACAGGAATACCTGCCGACGATCTGGCTGAAGCAAGGGCAATCCAGGCCGCCCTTGGTGATACAGCAAAAAAGATACCCGTCTGGCCGACCAAAAGCATGTTAAGTAACACAGGCGCTGCAAGTGGTGCGATAGACGCTATCGCGGCGATTTGCGCAATGACTGATGGCAAGATTCCCGCTGCGAAAAATTGCGACAAAGAAGCTGATGGTTGCAACTTGAACATTGTAAAACAACCACAGCAAACAAATATTCGCTGCGTACTGTGCTGCAGCTACACTTATGGTGGACAAACTGCTGCGGTCGTGTTGAAAAGCTATGATACTGAAACTACAACTACAAATTAAATGACCAAAGTAAACACAAAAGAACGAGTAGTCATAACCGGCATGGGTATCGTTTGTCCTCTTGGAAACGACGTGGAGATGCTGTGGCAGGCAATATTAGCGGGCAAAAGCGGCGCTGCCAAAACTACTATTTTCGATGCCTCGACGTTTCCCACCACCTTTAGTTCCGAGGTTAAAGAGTACGACTTTAAAAAATACACGAAGCATCCTGACCTGCATAAATACGGCAATCGCGGCTCGAAATTCGCAATCGGCGCAACCGTTCAGGCCTGCAACCAAGCGCACATTGACTTCGAAACCGATGAGCCAACCGACGGAATAGACCGTAGCAGATTGGGCATCTATCTGGGAGCGGGTGAAGGCTCTGTTGACAACGACATGTTCTTTGCTGCGATTGTTGAAGGATGGGACAAAGACAAAAACGAAATGGATTGGGGCCGGTGGGCGCAAGTTGCTTTCAGCAGGATGAATGCGATGCACGAATTCGAACAGGAGCCGACTATGCCCGCCGCTCATATCGCCATGCTCACGGGCGCACGCGGCCCCGCAAAATGCTGCCTTACAGCCTGTGCGGCAAGCACTCAGGCCGTCGGCGAAGCAACGATGATGGTCCGAAACGGCGACGCAGACATAATCATTTCAGGTGGCGCGCATTCAATGATACACCCGTTGGGCCTTATGGGCTTTAATCGTCTTACCGCCTTGTCGACAAGAAACGACAGTCCCCAGACCGCATCAAGGCCTTTTTCCGCAGACAGAGATGGCTTCGTTCTTGGGGAAGGGTCTGCGATACTTATCCTTGAAAGCTTAAGCTCGGCGAGAAAAAGAAACGTGCAAATCTTAGCTGAGGTCATAGGCTACGGCACCACTTCCGATGCATTCAGAGTTACCGATATGCACGAAGAAGGCAGAGGTCCCATTGCAGCAATGAATGCCGCCCTTGCCGATGCCGGCATCAGTTACAAGGACATCGACTACATAAACACGCATGGCACAGGCACAATGGAAAACGATTCGATAGAAACCAAAGCTATCAAAGCGGTCTTCAAAGAAAAAGCGAAAAACACCCCTGCCAGCAGTATCAAGAGCATGTTTGGGCACCTGATCGGGGCAACCGGCGCTGCCGAGTTAATCACCTGCGTCCTGGCGATACGCAATAACATCATTCCACCAACCACCAACCTCAATACCCCCGACCCGGAGCTTGACCTGGATTATGTACCCAACACACCGAGAAAATGCCGGGTTGATATCGCGATGAATGAGTCCTTCGGATTCGGCGGACAAAACAACGTAGTAATTGTAAAAAGATACTAATAGCATTTAGTTAGATAGTCTTAATGCTACGCAATAAGAATTTCGTTTGACGTCTGCATAATCGTACGATACACTTCGCAGCATGATTGACATTAAACTAATACGTGAGGACCCGGAAAAGTTTAAGAAAGCCGCGAAGGATAAACACTTCGATGTGGATATCAAGAGGTTGTTAGAGCTCTATGATTCATTACGAGCAAGCAAAACCTTTTTGCAAAGTATTATTGCTAAAAAAAATCGGCTTGGTAAATCAATTCCAAACTTATCAGAAAACGAAAAAACTGATGTGCTTGAAGAACTAACAGAATTAAAACAAAAAGAAGCAGAGTATCAGCGCCAAATTAATAATCATCAACCGGAATTTGATGAGCTTATGCGGCAGGTAGCCCAGCCAGCTGATGACGATGTGCCAACAGGAAAAGATGAAACCGAAAATGTTGAAATAAGACGAGAAGGCAAAGTACGCCAGTTCGATTTCGAGCCTAAAGACCACGTTCAGCTTGGGACGGATTTGGGAATCATAGATATCGAACGAGGCGTTAAATTAGCCGGGACAAGAAACTATATTCTAAAAGGCGATGGGGCGCTATTGCACTGGGCAGTCCTGCGATTCGCCATAGACTTTATGTCCGCCAAAGGATACGTCCCCTTCTCAGTGCCCGTCCTCATGAAAGACGAAACGATGATTGGCACCGGATTCTTCCCCGGCTCCGAAGACCAGACATACCAAATGGAAAAAGACCAGCTCAACCTGG
>CAYSLN010000147.1:0-5621 GCA_964431825.1 uncultured Pirellulales bacterium
TGTCGCGGTAGGCGATTTCTTCGAGGATGTTGGGCTTCTTGGTGAAGGTGTCGCCGCCGATCTCGATGTCCATGCTGAAATCCGCGCCCACGTCGAAGGGAGGGTCGATGTAAATCAGCTTGAGGCCGCCCTGCTTTTCGATCTCCTCGCGCATCGGGCCATTTTTCAGGCTGGAGAGGATGAGCTTGTTGTCGCCCCAGATCAGCTTGTTCGTCCAGCCCTTGAGCTGGCGGCCGCGTTCATCAAACAGGGACAACTGCGCCTGGATATCCTCCGGCTTTTCGGCGCGCGGTTCGTCCACCTGCTCGATGACCTGGAAGGGCAGGACGATGTTGCAGGCCTCGCTCGTCTTGCCGTTCCAGCCCAGCTCCACTTCCCGCTTGTCCTCAAACAGCAGAAAGCGATACTTCTCCGGCAACGGTCTGTCCGCCTCGATAAAGCGGACAATCTCCTGCTGTTCCTGTTCGGTCAGACGTGGCATAAAAATTCTCTCCTTCGCGGTGCTCTACCCGGCTTCAGGCCGAGGGGCACTATAGAAAATATAACTATGCGGATGAGGAGAGCCCGAAGGGCATCTGCTCGATCATTTTGTTAGGCCTTTTACTTGGTATCTCATCAAAATATCAAGACTCGTCCCCAATATCCCACCCCAAACTTTCGAAGACTCCTATAAAGTTTTGATAATACTGTCAATCGAAGGTTTAGTTTGCCTTCTGATTCTGCCAAACTAAGTATAGGTCAGGGCAAATATAGATAAATAGTAATGTTTATGCAGGGTGATACTTGTCTTCCTTATACTCATCAAGAACATGGTTCAAAAACCTCGACCTATTAATATCAGGAAGCCCACCTTTCTTATAAGGGCTTCTAAAAATTAAGCCACCGGATCTTTTCCGAGCATGAAAAAGATGAAGTTCCTCGACAGCCCTTGTCATGGAAACGAACATAAGTCTGCTCTGCTCTGCCAACGCATTTTCATCAGCATCACCTCTTGGCATTACACCATCCTCTAATCCGATCACACAGACAACATTCGCTTCCAAACCTTTAGCCCCCTGCAGGGTCATCAACTGAACATCCGTACTTTGGTTTTGAACTGATAAAATAGCTGAAGCCTCAACCCAGTCATCCACCTCTTCCAAAAAACCTGGTGTCTGTTTCCACGGTACCAAGGTATTGACAATTTGAGCAACAAAACTCGCAGGATCATCCGTGTTATTATAAAGAGCGAGCAGTTCCGAAAACTTATCGAATGCCATCTGGTACAGCACATCATTTTCCTTCTCAGCATCAAGGTTCCCCCACAGGCTTGGTGCTGATTCCTTAATGACATTCTCCCAGAGACAGCTTATTTTCCTGAAGGCTTCCCGTCTCTCTTCTTTCTTTTCAGCTTTCCTTACCAATATAGATGGCACCCCACTAACGGGATTATCAATCAATGCCTCTAAAATTTCTCGAAACGCCAGACTGTCATCACAATCGGCCAACCAATGGGAAAGAACCGATATGAGAGGAAGCCCCTTTCCTGGCAAAGCCAAAGGAGCGGAAAAACCTATACCAGCATTTCTAAGCTCCTGAGTAACCGCCGAGGCGAAACCCTTATGTGGAAACAATATCAGCACATTCATAGAAGGCAAAACCCTCTCAACGATAGACCGTACCAATGCCGCTTCCTTATCATCGCTTGGAGCGTTATGAATCTGAATTTTAGGACCCTCTTCAACAGCATATTCAAACTCGCCCTTATCCCTCCTATGCGCGTCAAAATTCTTAACAATTGACATCGAACCCTCAAGGACGTTCTTATGGCAACGATAAGATTTCCTCAAAGGCTCAATCCTCGCTCCCTCACCAAAAAGTTTCTTAAATCCTCTTATAAACTCAGGTGAGCCACCTCTCCATGAATAGATACTCTGGTCATCATCCCCTACGACAAAAAGGCCATCCCTCTGTCCATTTGATAAGAGGCTGATAAGCTCAAATTGGGCTGCATTAATATCCTGGTACTCATCTATCAGTAAATGCCTGCATTGGGATTGGTATCTTGCCAAAAGTTCAGCATTCTCTCTCAAAAGATTACATGCTAACAGAATCTGTTCATCATAATCGATGGCAGAACAGCTCCTGAGAATATTTTGATACGTTTTGCAGATCTGACATTTTTTAACCTCTGCTGAAAAATTACATGCACCGAATTGCCTGCATTTCTCTGTTTCCTTACCATCACTCCTATAATGACCGGCAAGCTGCGCTGCGTCTCCAATGAGAATATTTCTAAGCCTGTCGCTCGTAACAACATTAACAATATCCTTAAGGCCAATCTCTGCGGCATTCTCCCGAATAATCTTATATCCCAAGCTGTGCATGGTCCTAATGGATTTAGGCTGTTTCTTGTAAGGAAGGTAAAGATCAGGCTTGTTAAAATCCGAAATCCTGTCCCTCATGTTTTTCGCGGCAGCAGCCGTAAAGGTAATCACAGTAATATTCTCAGGCGGAACTTCAAGCTCTTCAACAAGGAATTTTATCCTCTTGCCCAACCGGTAAGTCTTACCAGTACCAGGCCCAGCCAAAAGCAACAGCGGACCTGAAAGCTCATGAATGTCATCAACCATTAGAGAACCTCAAATTCTTTTATATTCTTTGTTCAATGATACAGCCTTAACGCCGAGGCTAACCGGACGTTGCCACGCCGCGGGGCAACGGTACGGTTCAGCCTCTGGTTCGCTTTTCCCTCTTCTTCGGTCCGACAAAACATTCCTACAGCGCAAATACCCCTTGCAATATCTGTTGTGTCTGATCGCTGACCGCCACTACTGCTGCGAGTACCACACGGGGGGATCCTGCGGTGGCAAAACATCCCGGCGCTCGGCTCTCCTGAACACGATCCGCCCCTTCGCATCTCTCTGAGCAATGATCAAAGATTGCAGTTTACCGGCCGCAAATTCTGCAATCTGCAACGTTTGTTGCTGTACATCGTAAGACTTTTCCTGGGCGCGATTTGCATCCAGCCGTACAGCGGCCTTCCACGAACCATCTCGCGCGTCAGTTCTCATCCAGTGTTTAATTTGGTCTGCAACTGCTATTCGATCATTCAACTTGGCTCGTGGTTTGACTCGCAATGCTCCTCTCGCGGTGCCAGCGCTTCTTATCCACTTTTTGGAATCGCCGGTGTCGGTCCATCGAAGTCCGATTTTTGAGGTTCGGTTTTTGAACTTAATAAGCTTCGGACTCGAAGCCTTCTGTCGAATGGCGAACTTGGAGGGTTCGAGGTTAATCCCGCCTCCGATCTCTACGATATCCGGACACTGGACATCGAGAACTTTGTATTGGTCAATTGCCATGTTCAGTTTCCTGCGAACCCGCTCATACTCATCGACGAGTTCATTATGTCTGTCAACCAATGCATTGTAGCCTTCAGGATTGGTTGCCGTGCTCGTGCGCCTCTTGATCTGCTTAATGGCGGATTCCAGATTCGCTAGAGCAACGTTGTCTACTCTGATCCGGGTTTTGAGATTTTTCGCTATCGTCGGCGGTGGAACATCAACCATGCGCGCGGCATAGATGGCGACTAGCTCAACGTCTCGTTTGGAATGAAGCATGTCTCGCACTTTGCGGTTCTGGTACCGGCTGAACAGACGAGCCGCCTCCGAGTCGAACTTGACGCGGGCCGCGGTGGATGGAGCAATATCACCGCTCAAATACTTCACAATGTTTGTCCGAGACTGGAAAAACCTCTTCACGGTTTGATCCAGAATGGGGCTAAGGAAAACAACCTTTGACTCTGCGGCAATCCGATGCCGGTTCGGCATTTCTGCCTTAGGATGCGAGAAGAAGGTTGCTGCGATTAACTGCGTTCTTTCAACTTCGGTTTTGCATCGCGGTAGTTCGACGGCGAGCAGTTCGTCCAGATCGGGCCAGCTCGGTTTTGCTTTGAAAAGCCAACTGCATAAACCCATTAAGCGTGCAACCGTCGCGAGTTCTGCGATTTCCGGAAACGCATGAGCGTATTTAGCATAGTTGCGGTTCAAATCGTCGATGTTTTCGCGAATGCTAGGTGAAAGCGTGTTGCGCTTCTTGCGCTCAAATTCCTCTGGAGACGCAAAGTCCTCCCTACTCCTTTCGGCGTCCGCAGTGAAGCGCGGATTGGTAATCACCGCATATTCCCAATTCAGATCCGAATCTACTCCAATTGCATCCGGATAATACCAAAACCGCGTTCCGATCCATTGACCACTGGCAGATTGCTCACCACTCAAGAGATCGCGTTCAGCCACAGACAAAAACGATGGCACGTGGTTACGGGTGTAGTTCCGCAAATCGCGAGAAGAGTTTGGATCTAGCCCGCTTGTAATCGTCTTGAAGCGTTTGTCGGCTTCGAGAGCCACAGAGCCAAGGCGCGTATTCTCAAGGAAGCCTCCGAAATTCACGGTGGCCTTTGTTGGGTCCTTATTCGGATCAAGGCTGATGAAAGCCTGATTATCTCCGGAATGGAATACCGCTCGGTAAGCGACGGCCAAATCGGATAATTCAATCGGCTTTCCGGCAAGCGTTTGCTTCGGGCCTTGACTCCCGTACAGTATCAGTCCCTGATCCTTCTTGAGTACTGCCCCCTGAAGCTCCGGACTCTCCGCAAAGAAGGCAACAAGGGCATCCAGATCAAGACTCACCTTCCGAGAATCGAAGGCGTTGGCTCGAAAGGAATAGGGCTTTGTGTTGAGTCTTAGTTCAGAGCTTGCGTATTCGTTGTGGTAAGCGAATACATCAACGTTTAGGTTCCCATTCCCTATACCACAAAGCATACTGAGACAATGACGAATGACTGAGTAATTCTGGGAGTAGGCCTGCTTCGGATCGTCTCCCAGAAGAAAGACCTTTGCATGGTTCTTGTCGTCAGTCACAATGTGTATCCGCCCACCCCGAAGAATAGCAACCCAAGCAGGCTGTCGTTCGCCTGAGGGAAAAAAGTCCAATACATTGTGGCAAGGTATTTGATCCGGACCTTGGACGATCTCGATGACAGCTGGAAGCAGTTGTGAATAGCTGTCAACGAAGGGTTGAACAGCATTCCGCAGTTTGGCGTCGCCCAATGCCGAGCCAAGGTTTTGGCCGGTGCGGATGATTGAGTCTGTATCCAAGAGGTTGGCATAGCTAATGCTAAGCCACGTGGGAGGTTCAACACCTTGCCCAATATGGGAGGATATAGGTCGGCGGTTGTTTTGCATGAGTGCGATGACAACAATGATGCAGACTCCTGCAATCACGATGCCCGGAATAATCCATTTTCTTCCACGTGCGCCTTTTGGGATGGCAGTCGATGCGTCGAGCGGGCTCTGGCATTGTCCGCATATCGGACGGAGTTTAGATGAGTGTGTTGGAATGCGGTTTTTTGCGCCACAAGACGGGCAACAAACGATTACCTTGGGTTCCAGATCCATCTTGCTATCTTTCACAGCGAACAGTGATTATATAGTTTTTAGATATTATTCACAAATTCTAAAAAAAATTACGGAAAAATCGTATATTTCACGACTTTCTTGGCGTGATAACACCACAATCTTAATGTTACCAGGAAAGCTGTATAATGACAAAACCCCACCTCTCTATGTGAGAAATGGGGTTTT
>CAYSLN010000148.1:0-5611 GCA_964431825.1 uncultured Pirellulales bacterium
TTCATAAGATTCAATGAAGCCAGATTGCAGGCCGAATCGTTGATGAACATATATTCACTACACGGATTCGAGGCATTAATCGGCCCGGAATTGGGACAGGTATGCCAACGGTTGATTGTGCTGTGGTACTGCAGGCCCGGGTCGCCGCAAATCCTTGTGCCCTCTGCGATTAGCTCCATCAGCTCGCGTGCCGAGTGCTCCCCTATTTTCTCGCCTGTTGTTACAGCATGAGTGGCCCATGTATCATCTTTTTCCACGGATTGCATAAATTCATCGGTTACCCGCACGGAAAGATTGGTATTTTGGAACATGACGCTGCTGTACGCTTCGTTGTTGTAATCGCCATCGTAGCCGGCTTCGATAAGCGCCCAGGCTTTTTTCTCTTCTTCTGTTTTGCAGGTAATAAATTCTTTAATGTCGGGATGACTGACCTTTAGTGACTGCATTTTTGCGGCGCGCCGGGTTTTTCCACCTGATTTTATGACCGCCGCTATCTGGTCGTAGACCCTCATAAAGCTCAAAGGTCCGGAGGGTCTGCCCCCGCCGGAGAGTTTCTCTTTGCTGCTTCTGAGTGTTGAAAGGTCGGTTCCGGTTCCTGAGCCATGCTTGAATAGCATTGCTTCGCTTGCGGCCAGCCGCATTATATCTTCCATTGAGTCCCTGACCGACTGGATGAAACAAGCTGATGCCTGGGGGTATTCGTAGCTGTTTTCCCATACAATGGCAGTTTGCTGTTGCGGGTCCCAGCGGTAATTGTGTCCGCTGCCGGGGATACCGTAGACATCGAAAAGACCCACGTTGAACCATACAGGCGAATTAAACGCCGCATATTGATTCACACACAACCATGTCAGCTCATTGTAGAAGGTCTCGGCGTCTTCTTCGGTTGCGAAGTAGCCGTCCTTTTTGCCCCGGTCGGCGATAGTCCTGCAGACGCGGTGGACAAGCTGCTTTACAGAATGTTCTCGCTGGCCGGTCTCGATATCACCATAAAAGTATTTGCTCGCTACAACCTTTGTTGCCAACTGGCTCCAGGAGACCGGCACTTCGACATTGTCCTGTTCAAAGATTGCCTGACCACTGTCGCTGGTAATTTTAGCTGAGCGTTTTTCCCATTTGAGCTGTTCAAAAGGATGAACACCCGGGGTTGAAAAGTAATGCTCTACCTTCAAAGCTCCTGAGTCACCGGTTTTTCCGGCGGTTTCGGGTCTCGATTGCTCAGTTCCGAAAGGGTTTTCAGGCTTGAAGTCGCAGGGCATTTACAGACCTCCGTGCAAAAAAGAGAAACTACAATATATAGAAAAATGAACGGGAATTAAGCCAGATATTGTTGTAAAACCCGTAAAAATCAGTATCAGCAAATTATCGGTAATCTGATTAGGTGTAAAGACAAAAGTCAAAAATTTCTGAGCAAATTCACCGGCTTTTTTCTTAGTCCTTATAATAGCTGAATCTATGGAGGTAAAATTTTTTTATAACGGAATGGTTTGTGAAAAGTCAGTCGCTTTGCGCCGATGTTGTTCGGCTAGGTGATGTATCCAGAGATAAGGTTGTAGTGTTGTTATCGGTCACCCAAAGGGTCAGCTTTGGCCATATGTTTGCTGAAGAGGGAGCTCTTCATAGTTAATCGTCCATCGAAAATAGTTATCCTTTACCACGCATACTAATTTTGACTCCTGGGACCTCCGGACTTGCTGGTCAAGCGGCTGGAGCAGTCCGGGACTGCTGGTTATTGCTATTGTGCAGTGAAAGGGTAAAATACTGCATTAGCCAAGCAAGGAAACGAACTTCAAAAAATATAAGGAGATTAAAATGAAAGCCAAGAAGTTGCTTTTCTATCTTTTAGCTGCCCTTTTAGGTGGCTGTATACCTGTTATGTCGCTGCATCCGCTTTTCACTGAAAAAAATCTTGTCTTCGAAGAGAAGCTGCTCGGTGTTTGGGTGCAGGACACCAACGATACCATCTGGGAATTCAGCCGTCTTAATGAACCTGAAAAGGCCGGCGGAAACGCATACAAGCTGGTTTTTTCCGATAAAGATGGCAAGAAAGGCTTATTCGTCTTCCACCTTGTAAACTTGGAGGACAAGCTCTTCTTCGACGTGTATCCAAGTGAACTACCGTGGGAGCCAAACGATCCGAACAAAGTAGAATGGCCATACAACACCCTCTTTTTGATTCCTGTTCATACATTTATAAAGATAGATTCTATCGACCCCAGGCTGAAACTGCAATTGACGGATGACGATAAGATGGAGGAGCTGTTTAAGGAAGACCCCAACGCGGTGGAACATGCATTAATCGAGGACCATCCTCTTTTAACAGCCTCAACGAAGCAGCTCCAGGCATTTGTGCTCAAGTATGCTGACGACGAGAGGGTGTTCAGCGGCGAAATCGTCCTGAGCCGGAAAGGGGCCGAATCTCCCGGCGGACAGGACCCTAACGACGGCAAGCTGCTTGCGCCGTCCGAGCGGAAGGAAGTTGAAGACGACGTAACGAAAGCTGTCAAAAACTTTGTCGAACCAATAGCAATACTGGAAAAAGCAGGCAAGTATAAGAAAAGTGAAAGGTTTGAAGAGGCGGAGAAACTCTATTTGAGCGTGATTGATGCACACCCATCACAGCCGTTTTTGAGCACTCGGGCATATGTCGGTCTTGCTGAAATTTATGTGGCGATGGAAAAACCGGAAAAAGCTGAGGCAGCCGCCGAAAAGGCTGTTGAACTTGGGGGCCTTGTTTCCGGTGAGTACTGGGCACTTGGCGAGTGCTACGAGAAACTGGGAGATATGGCAAAAACGGAGGAGGCCTTTCTGGAGGCAATCGCGCTCCAACCCGAGGGAACGCTTTACAGTTTGCTGGGGCAGTTTTATGGGAATCATGGTCAGCACCTAAAAGCGGAAACGGCCTACAAGCGCGGGCTTGAATTGGAACCGACCAACGGCTCTTTCCATCTGCTGTTGGCAAGTTACTACCTTCGTAACAATAAGCATACTGATGCAATAACAGCTTATGAGAACGCTATCAAATATGCCGATTCCAACAAAGTAAAGGGTGAAATTTTCAACAACATCGGGACTATATACAAATCTATATACAAATTTGAGAAAAGTGCTGAAGCTTTTGAGAAGGCGCTTTCACTTGCGACTGACCCAGATGATATTGGTATGGTCTGTAGAAACATGGCATGGCTCGCAATATCGTTTACTTTATCCGGCGACATCGACGGGGCTTTGCGCCTCTGTGACATTGCTCTGAAAAACGACCCTCAAAATGTCGTCGCTTTAAGAAGCAAGGCTTACTCGCTTTCCCAAAGACAAGAATACGGGGACGCTCATAAGTTGCTTGACGAGGCGCTTAAAATTCACTCTGACGAATCCGAGACCTTCATTGTGCTGGCTCATGTTTACTTGGATGAAGGCCAGGCCGACAAGGCTCTTCAAGCAGCCAAACGCGCGGTACAACTCAGTAAGGGTCAATATCCATGGTCTCAGTCAACATTGGGTGAGGTCTACGTTCGTACAGGGCAGCACGAAGAGGCCGTTGAGCTGCTGGCACCGTTAATTGAGGGCGATCTAACTTTTGCTGACATTGATTACTGGTACGGCCAGGCGCTTGCTCATTCGGGCCAGCCGGAAGATGGAGTCAAGTTTGTCAAGAGGGCTGCTTCGAAATTACCCTTTGTGGTTGAATATAAACGGGGACTAGAAGCGATTCAAGAACAATGAACACAGATAGTAATTCAATGAGACCAGTTGTCAGAATCTGTTCGGTGTCCAATGACTGCGAGATACATAAGGCAAGACGTGGAATTTATTCGCTTTGTTTTTGTTTTGCGGATGCTGCGACGATTTGCTGCTGGACGTTGGGCGGGACCAGCTCATAATGGCTGAGCGTCATCGAATAACTGCCGCGTCCGCCGGTAACGCTTTTTAGCTGTCCGGTGTATTGCGTAACTTCCGCCAACGGCACTTGTGCTTTGATAACGATGAAATTGCCGGCCAGCATATCTTGTCCTGATACTCTGCCGCGTTTTGAGGCCAAATCACCGGTGATGTCGCCCATATTCTCGGCGGGAACAGTAACCTCCACGTTCACTATCGGCTCAAGCAAGACGGGTTTTGCCTTTTGAATGGCGTCGATGAATGCACCCTTGCCTGCTGCGCGGAATGCCACTTCCTTTGAGTCGACAGGATGATGCTTACCGTCATAAATAGAAACTGCTACGTCCTGTAACGGGAAGCCGGCGATAGCGCCGTTTTGCATTACCTCATTGATGCCCTTGAGAACAGCCGGTTCGTATTGGCCTGGGATTGAGGCGCCGAAGATATCCCAGCTAAACTGCAGGGGCGGGTCGGAGTTGCGTTCCGCCGGTTCGACGCGAAGGTAAACTTCGCCGAACTGTCCTGCTCCGCCGGTCTGCTTTTTATGGCGGTAATGGCCCTCGGCCTTTGCGGTAATTGTCTCACGATAAGGAATTTTGGGCTCTTTTGTTTTTACCGACAGTTTGAAGTGCTTTTCCAGCTTCTCGAGCATTATACGCAAGTGCAACTCACCGAGGCCGTTAGCAACCAGCTCTTTTGTCTGTGTGTCTCTGCTTATCTTAAAGCACGGGTCTTCCTCGCATAGTTTCTCCAGGGCGCCGCTGATTTTTTGCTCGTCACCTCTTGTGGCCGGCTCAAGCGCCAGCGAGAACATCGGTTCAGGCACAGCTGGCTGTGCGAGCTTGCCTGTTACCTTGCCGTCGTGAATAAGGTCACCGATTTTGAGTTCTTCCACTTTAGCGAGTGTAATAATATCACCTGCGATTCCTGCGTCGGTTTCTTCGTTTTCAGCGCCCTGCGATTTTAAGATGTGACCCGGCCGGATGGCTTTTTTCTCATTGTTACGCAGTAGATTAGTGTCTGACTTGATTGTACCGCTAAAGATGCGGATAGAGGAGTACTTCATATTTGACCGTGGGTCAGAACCAACACGAAACACCAATCCCGCAAGCGGCCCGGCGGGGTCGGCTTTGAACTCTGTCAGTTTATCGCCATCCTTGAGTTCTACTGCTTTTGCCTGGTTAGGTGAGGGCGTGTATTTTACAAGGATATCCAGAAGCTCTGTTACGCCAATTTCTTTGCGGGCATTAGTGAACACTATTGGGATAAGAGTCCCGCTCTTTAGAGCTTCCACAAACACCGACGCTATTTTCTCAGGAGGGACTGTTTCGCCAGCCAAATAGCTGTTCGTGAGTGCATCGTCGGCTTCGATGACGCTCTCTATCAGGTCAATATGGGCCTTGGCAACGTCCATTATGGGGGAGTCGCCGCTGTCATTCTCGACACAATCGATAACAGATGCTTTGTCAGCGGTGGGCAGATTAGCGCAGCGGCATTGTGAACCGAAGGTTTCCTGAATATTCTTTATCAGCTCAGGCAGGTCGATGTTTTCAGCGTCAATTTTGTTTATGACGACTATCCGCGGCATATTAGCCTCTGAGGCCAGCTGGAATAGCTTGCGTGTATTGGTTTCTATGCCGGCTGCGGCGCTGATTGCGATGAGCGCCGTTTCAGCGGCCGGTATCGCCTTGATGGCTGGCCCGATAAAATCGGGGTAACCAGGAGTGTCGAT
>CAYSLN010000149.1:0-3004 GCA_964431825.1 uncultured Pirellulales bacterium
TCGGCTGCGAGCACATTGCCTTGACATCGAGGTGGACCTTAAAGTTGGGGTGGTTAATTTGGTGTACCATCTGCATCGCTTCCTCGACCGTATTGATAAAATCAGTTTCCACGGGCGAGAGAGGTTCAATGCAGATAGTAGTACCAAGCTGCTCGGCCTTATCAAGAACAGAGGTAAGCAATTCCACAGCCCTTTTCCAAGCACCCTCCTGGGTTTGTCCAGCTACGAGATTTCGCTGTTTGGGAGAACCGAGCACCAGTACCCTGCCACCCAAGTCACTGCACAAGTCCAGTAAGATGGGCATATAATCCTTAGTTCTTCGCCAGACTGCATCGTCGGGAGTGGTTATATGAAGGTTGTCGGGGCCAGCGAGTAGCCAGTGTAAGCCGACAGTTTCCAGACCTTGGTCTTCGATGATTTGTCGAACTTCTTTTCTCTGTTCTGTGGTGATGTTTTCTGCGGAGCGCGACAGTGTAAAAGGTGCTATTTCAATTCCGTGATAGCCCAGCCGGCTCGCAACCGAGCAGATCTCTGCTATCGGCCGACCTTCAAACATCTCATTACAGAGAGCAAATTTCATCAGACATTTTCCGGTACCACAAACTGCTCACGATAGGAGCACTTGATAAACTTGTTGGCTTGCTCGGCATTTTCTCCCACGAAACGCTCCTGTTTGCGATCATAGGTCAACACCGGCCCAAGAATAAAGGGTTCCTTGACCAGATCGATATCGTTGCCATCGAGCTGTTCCAGCATGTCACTTAGCGTATTTGATGCATCCTCGTGCGACTTCATGCTCTGGCGAACCTGATCCACTGTAGCCTCGGAGCCGATCCTCCAACAAACGTTAGCCTGGTGACATATCGTGGTGCTAAGGTGACCAACTTCGATCTCGGCAGCCAGATCCTGGCGCCGGCGACTGCGTACGGCGTCGATGAAATTCTGCTGATGTGCTTTTCCACCGTCTCCCTTGTACTGGTGGATTCGCTTGCCTTGCTTGTCGTACGCGCCTCCACCTCCGCGTGAGAGGTGAATGTAAGCATCCTCAAACTGAATGTAGTTGCCTTCGCGAGAGCGGAGATACACAGCCCCACTTTTGCCGCCAGGACGCTTTGGGTCCGGCAGATTGCGGATATCGACGACAACGGGCAAACCATCGTATTCAAACAGTGCCATATGCATGTTTGGTGTCTCGCCGTTGTCATCCCAGGCAAAACGATTGCCCGCCGCAACTACCTTGGTGGGTACGTCATCCCAATCCAGAAGATGACGCATATCATCAAGATAATGAATTCCCCAGTTTGCCATCTCTCCATCGCCCCAGTTCCACTGCCAATGCCAATCGTAGTGGAATGATTTCCGCATTACCGGTGTCATCGGGGCGGGACCGGCCCAGAGATTGTAGTCAATGGTGTCGGGCACGGGCTGCGGAGTCGTCAACTTTCCGATCGGGCCTCTATTCTTAGTTTCCAGCCTGGAGCAGTGCACCCAGATAACCTTGCCGTACTTACCGGTCTGGATATCGTGGGCGGCTTCCTGTACCGCCGGACAGGAACGCTGCTGTGTGCCGGCCTGCACGATGCGATTGTATTTTCGGGCCGCCTCGATCATTTTCCGGCCTTCCCAGATACTATGCGACACAGGTTTTTCGATATAAACGTCCTTGCCTACCTGACACGCCCATATTGTCAACAGTGCATGCCAGTGATTGGGCGTAACGATGACGACTGCATCGATGTTCCTATCGTCCAGCACTTTGCGATAGTCTCGATAGCCCTTTACGGTATGCCCCTCTTTGTTGAAGGTCTCAACAACCCAGTTGAGGCGGTCCTTATCCGCATCACATACGGCCACCACACGAACGCCGTCTAGATTGTTAAAGTCTTTGCAGTGCCCCTTGATTTCCGTGGGTTTATCGGGACCTTTACCGATACCAGCTCCTTTACCCCCAAGACCGATTACCGCCACACGAATATCATCGTTGGCACCGCGCACACGGGAAAATGGTGTCGCAAACACCATTGCGGCGCCGGCAGCCATCGAACCTTTTATAAAGCCTCTACGAGTTAATTTGCTCATCACAGTTCCTTTCGTTTTGTCGCTGTTTTACTTATTTCGCCTGGGCATATTCACGGTAGTGCTCAGCTATTTGAGCCTCTTCGTTGTCACCTTTATGAAAATAAAACCGGAATTTGAAGGTCAAGCTCTGGCCAGCGGGGATTATCATATTACCGGTCCCCTTTGGTTTACCTTCAAAGTCATGTGCGCCAAATGTATTGGCAGTAAATAGTCCGTAATCACGGGCCATCCACCAGGTGGGATGGTTCGGATTTCGAGGATGGTCAAAAATCGCAACGCCCACTATTTGGCCATCGACCGGGCCGTAATAATCGCACCAGGCTGCACGCTTGCCCCAGGCCTGAGCATCACGAAGGCCTTCGCTATTGACGATGTGGCCCTTAGCAACTTTGCCTTTGAGTCGCAAGGTTGGTGTTACCCGAATCGCCATGCAGCCTTCCTTAGTATCACCCAAGGTCACCTCGCCCTGCGAGGCGTGGTATGTGATATCGAAGTCCATTACCAAAGCGTCCGGCTGACTGAAAAATCTGTGTGTTCGGGTATCGGTGCAGATAAGTTGGCCGTTGTCTGCGACCCATTTGTTCTGTGACTGAATAATACCGACCTTCGGGCCGGAAGCGACTTCGAGAAATTTATCGTGAACAATCTTTCCGGTCCCCGGTACTTCTCGCCAGAAATCAATGCCGTTAACTTCTCCGTGGCCATACCACAGGGAGCGATGATGGGGATGGTCGTGCTCTTCGTCCTTGCCCTCTTTCATGGGCCAGTGGCGAATGAGACACGCTCCTGTCGGCCCAATCACGGGATAAAAGTAGGGACGCGAAACGTCCTTGAAGTAGTATTCGGAGAAGAGGTTCCCGTTGATTTGGACTTTTAGCCTGTCTTCAAGCTCGGTAATTTCAACACCTGTGGAAGGTTTTTGCCG
>CAYSLN010000149.1:3104-5556 GCA_964431825.1 uncultured Pirellulales bacterium
ACCAGTCCAGCGCCATCAAGGTCCTCGGAGTTGCAGTTCCAACAGACGGCAACATTAGGATGGTCGGCTACATCCATAATTTCTTTTATGACGGGCAGCGGGGAACACGAGCCGTGAACCTCCAGCCGAATCTGCTGCCCGTAATCAGCGGCATACCGGCCCAGTTCATTGAGCGATTTGCCAATCTGCTCTATAGTTATCTTATGCGGCACGTTTTTATGTAAATCATTAGGCTTGACTTTTACACCTGAACCACCAAGGTCGTGAGAGAGGTTTATGAAGGTCTTGGCGGTTTCGATAGCCCTTCTGAGTTTAGCGGGGTCGGGGGTGTCGAAACGCTCGTCGCTGCCCACACCCACCAGCGTTACGAGGCTGTCGTCGAAGCGTTTTTTTACTTCCTTGCGCTCGTTGGCATTAAGGCTTGGTTCGACGCCGTGTTTATGCGTGGTTCTCAGCTCGACGCCGAACAGTTTGGTCCTCTCGCAGTTAGCAATCAGCGTCGGCAGGTCCCAATCTTTACCCCAGAGGTAGGTAACTAAGCCAAATTTCATCTTCAAGCAGGGAGGCGGGTAAGGAGCCACGGCCAAGACCCTGCTCATAGGCTTAGCTACAACGGCGGCGACGCCAAGGCACATTGAACGCTTGAGAAAATCACGGCGTGTGTTAAGCACTGGTGTCATTTTTGTTCTCCTTCGAATAAGGAAGCATTTTCGACAAGCGAACAGCAAACCGATTTGCATAGCCAATTATCCACTAAAATATGAAAAAATCAAATCTTAAGTACCCAACTTTCCCTGCCAGATTCCAGCTCGTTATTATTTGCGATAAGACTGCGTTGTGGGGAGAAAAAGGAGGGGTTTACGGCTTCTAAAAAGTGGTCTGCAGCAGCTTTTGAGCAACTTTACGAGCGGCATCGGGGCTCGCGATGCTCGCGCAGGCTTCTTTCATCTGTTGGAGCTTTTTCTGGTCTTTCATCAACTCTTCCAACTGCTCCCACAGCCACTGGGCTCGCTCTTCAAGCTGGGGCAAATCATCAACTATGACTGCGGCTCCTACCTCGACTAATTTGCCAGCATTGAGGTACTGGTGCAAGTCCCTGTGATAGGGATAGGGCATGCAGATACTCGGTACGGCCGCGGCGGCGTATTCGGCGACACTGACCGCCCCGCTTCTGCCGATTACCAAATCTGCGGCAGAGAGCAGGACCGGCATATCATCGCAATATGCCAAAACCTGATGGCTGATTTTGACATTGTTGTATGCAGCCTTAACTTTTTCGTAATTGCCGAGTCCCGTTAAATGAACTATCTGCCAGTCATTGGTAAAGCTATCCAAGTTTGGCAACAGTAAACAGACGGCATCGTTAATACGGGCCGAGCCACTGGATGCGCCGGTGATGAGTAAAATCTTTTTATTCCTATCAAGGCCCAATTGCTCTATTGCCTTTTGCGGCGCGGGATTTTCAAAGCCCTTTCGCAAAGGACAACCAACAACAGTGACCTTTGCAGTGCTGCGGGTAAAATATTGGCCGGTTTCTTCAAACTGTGCATAAATCTCGTCTGCCCAGCGGGCTATTATCTTAGCCGCCCTGCCAGGTACAATATCGACATTCAAGAGCTTGATGGGAACTTTTAACTTATGGGCCGCCAAACAAACCGGCGGTGCAACGAATCCACCGAGGCCAAGTACAGTTGCGTTGCGACTTTTGGCGATTAGGTCTTTTGCGGCCCGATAACTTTTTAAGAATGACGTACAAAATCCGATTAGTTTGCCGGGTCGAAGAGAAAAACCTTTTGCAGGCAGTGGAGTACGATCGAAGCCGGTCTGATTAAGGATATTTGCATCGATGCTGCGAGTGCTGCAGAAAAAGTGTATCGTTGCTGCAGGTTCGAGACTAAGTATCTGCTCGGCTACAGCAATGGCGGGGTAGATATGTCCCCCTGTTCCTCCGCCGGCAAAAAAGAAACACTTATCGCTCATAATTATTCAGTCACACTGTAAAGTTATCACAGAAAGTGTTGCTGAATTCAGCGATAAATGCAAGTGTTTTTTCTACTGTCATATTTGTCATCTTGAGCAAAGCGAAGGTTGAAAAGTGTAAAATGACAAAGACAAGTATTCTTTATTCATGCCAGGTGGTTTGTTTGAGCCAATCTTCAACGAGTAAGACAAGGTCGGAGATACCAATAAGACTATCCCGATTGAGGTCGCCTGGCTGCTGGTCAGCAGAATTAAGCCAGTCGGCTGCTTGGAAAGCAAAATCTTCCAAATTAACAAGGCCATCGTTAGTCAAATCGCCCAGGATGGCCCAATCGTAAGGTGGCATACTCGCTTCAGCGGTGCCGCCGTAGGCGCCCATATTTATGCGAAGGTTTTGGCCCCAAATATTGTTGGGGTCATCCGGGATGCAAAGCAACTCATCACCAAGCGGTGAGCCGGGATTACCAGCATC
>CAYSLN010000150.1:0-5537 GCA_964431825.1 uncultured Pirellulales bacterium
AAGCGTCAGCAGGGTGCGGACATCATCGACCTCGGTATGGGCAATCCCTCCGATGGCGCGCCGCAAATTGTCATCGACAAGCTTTGCGAAGCAGTTCAGGACCCCCGCAACCATCGATACAGCGCATCCAAAGGCATTAAGGGCCTGCGAAAAGAAATAGCAAAAAAATACGAAAAGAACTGGAACGTACAGTTGGATTGCGAAACTGAAGTGCTGGCCTGCATAGGCTCGAAGGAAGGCTTCAGCCACCTGTGTCTTGCAATGTTAGGACCCGGCGATACCGCAATCGTACCGGACCCGGCCTTTCCGATTCACAACTATTCAGTTGCTTTAGCCGGCGCCAACGTAATATCGGTTCCTCTCGGCTGCGACAAAAAGTTCGTCGACAACATCGCTATGGTCATAGAGAACCTCTATCCTAAGCCGAAGCTACTGATTTTAAATTACCCGCATAACCCAACTGCCATGACCGTTGACGAGGGCTTTTTCGAACCTGTTGTGGATTTGGCCAGGCGATTCAAAATAGCGGTAATTCACGATTTTGCATACGGCGAAACATGCTTCGATGGCTATAAAGCGCCGAGTTTCCTCTCGGTCAAAGGCGCAAAAGACATCGGCGTAGAGTTTATCACCATGAGCAAGCCCTACAACATGGCGGGTTTTCGCATCGGCTTCGCGGCGGGCAACAAAGATATGATTGATTACCTCGCTACGATAAAAGGCTATTACGATTACGGCATATTCCAGGCGTTACAAATAGCCGGTATTATCGCGTTGAGAAACTGCGACCAGGAAATAATCGCCCAAAATCAAATATACCAGTCCCGGCGGGATGTGGTCTGCGATGGCCTTGAAAGAATCGGCTGGAAGCTCGAAAGACCGCGCGCCTCGATGTTCGTATGGGCAAAGGTCCCCGAAGAAAAACTCAAAGACAAAGGCACCATCGACTATGCAATGGACCTGATGGAGCATGCAGAGGTTGCAATCGCTCCGGGCAGGGCCTTCGGCGAAAACGGCGAAGGTTATATGCGTATTGCGCTTGTGGAAAACGAACAACGGCTGCGCCAGGCTATTCGTAATATCAGCCGATTCGAGCAACAAAAGCCGATTAGAAAAGCAAAGCCCGGTACTAATAGCTAAGAAACAAAGGCTAAGAAACAAAGTCAGAATTCGCAAACACCTTCGCTTGTCTTCTGTTTGCCAGTCTGTATTGTTACCCCCATGAGTGGCAAAAAGCCGCTACAGCCCACATTGAAATTGAATATGTAGTTTTGCAGACCCACCGGCGAATAAATTCTTGACACCGGGGCGGGTTCCCAATAGATTAACACTCTCGTTTGGTCCACACTGAAAACCAAGGTGGGATTTAAGCAGTAAAAAAACCGCATTTAAAGTCAAAAATAAGGAGAAGTATATATGTCAACAAAGGTGGCAATTAACGGCTTCGGCCGAATCGGCAGGGCCGTGACAAGAATTATTATGGAAAGAAACGGCGATTTGGAACTGGTCGCTATCAATGACCTCTCGGACGCTAAAAGTCTCGCGCATCTGTTCAAATATGATACGGTCATGGGCAAATGGCACGGTACAGTCGAGGTAAAGGGCGATGAACTGGTCATCAACGGCAAACCTATAAAGGTCCTGGCTGTCAGAAATCCCGCTGAGCTTCCCTGGAAGGACATGGGTGTGAAGGTAGTTCTGGAGTCAACGGGTATCTTCCGCACGGCCGAATCACCAAAGGGCGGCTACGCAGACCACCTCAAGGCCGGCGCCAGCAAAGTTATGCTCAGCGTCCCCGCAAAGGATGATATCGATGCGACGATAGTCCTGGGCGTCAACGACGAGAAACTGACCAGTCAGGCCAAATGTGTATCCAACGCAAGCTGCACGACCAACTGCCTTGCGCCCATAGCCAAGACTCTCAACGATGCATTCGGTATTGAGCAGGGAGTTATGACCACCATCCACGCTTATACCAATGACCAGAAAGTGGCTGACATGATACACTCGGATTTACGTCGTGCGCGGGCGGCCGCGGCCAACATCATCCCCACCAGCACCGGTGCGGCAAAGGCCATCGGCAAAGTTATCCCCGAGATCGACGGCAAACTCGATGGTTTTGCCGTCCGTGTTCCTATCCCGGTCGGCAGCATCGTTGACCTTGTCGTCAATGTCAAAAAGGATGTCACAGTCGATAGTGTAAACGCAGCGATGAAAAAGGCGGCCGAAGGCCCGATGAAGGGCATACTCGTTTACTGCGATGAGCCGATAGTCAGCAGCGACATCGTTAATGACCCCGCTTCGAGCATCTTCGATTCTCTACTGACAATGGTCAAGGGCAAAATGGTCAAGGTCGTCAGCTGGTATGACAACGAGTGGGGTTATTCCAACCGAAGCGTCGATATCATGGAAAAAATGGCAAAGATGTAAAATTTGTGACAACGGTCCGTCCTCGTCAGGGCGGACCCTTTTTAATATCTCGTGAAGCACTAATTGTATCGACGTTTCTTTATTGCAAGGCGTTTTACATCTAGGATTGGAAGATGGACGAAAAACAGCTTGAACAGACACTTGTACTCATCAAGCCGGACGCCCTCAAGAATTCCCTCACTGGCTTTGTGCTTTCCCAATTATCAGAATTTCATACGGGGGCGCGATTTGCCGCTGCCAAGGTTGCAAATGTCAACAGACCGCTTGCAGAAGAACACTACGCTGAACATAAAGGAAAAGTTTTTTACGAGGCCTTGCTCGACTTTATTACAGGTAAGGCTCACTATCCCGACAAGGACAGATGGAAACGCAGGGTAATTGCGATTGTTTATCAAGGTCCCGATGTCTTGAAGACAGTCCGGGCAATAGCAGGCCCGACCAATCCACACCACGCAAGAGAGGAAAAGCCCGGCTGCATCAGGTCACTGGGAACACTGGTACCAATCAAAGACGCCATGGGTAATACTATCGACGATCGAATGGACAATTTAATCCATGCTTCAGCTACCCATGCCGATGCCGAACGGGAAATCAAGCTCTGGTTTTTGCCTCACGACATTCCTCCGCTTATGCGGGCATATCCCACGGAGATATGCCAAAACCACTATTATTATAAGGATGGCCGGCTTTATGGCACATATGAACCACAGAGTTTGTTTTTGCTGGCCCACGGAGACGTGGCTTGGAAAACCGATTTGGATATTCTCCAGAGCTACGCGCGGAACGAACCCCCACAAGGCAGATTAAATACTGTAGTGGCAAAATATCTCATCAATAGAAATTTTCAGGATTAATAGAATCGCGTTTCGAGGAGAAGACACAGGAGACCATTATGGCCAAAAAGACGGTAGCTGATATTGATGTTAAAGGTAAGAAGGTTCTGATGCGGTGCGACTTTAATGTGCCGCTGGATGATAATTGCAACATTACCAGCGATGACCGCATAGTTAAGGCCCTGCCGACTATAAAGAATATTCTTGAGCGCGGTGGTGCATTGATTCTTATGAGCCACCTTGGCCGACCCAAAGGCCAGAGAGATGACAAGTTGTCCTTGGCGCCTGTAGCCAAAAGATTGTCCGAATTGCTGGGCCAGAAGGTTGTTTTTGCCGATGATTGTATTGGCGCCAAAACGAAAGCCAAAGCACAGGCACTTAAGGACGGCGACTGCATGCTGCTTGAGAACCTGCGTTTTCACAAACAAGAAACAATAAAAGACAAGGCCGCAAAAGAAGATGCACAACTGCGCAAGGCCAAAGATGGCTTCGCGAAAAAACTCGCCGAACTCGCCGACATCTATGTCGACGATGCCTTCGGTACCGCACACAGAGACAACGCTTCAATGTACACGGTGCCTGTAATGATGGAGGGCAAACCCAGAGTGATAGGCTTTCTGATTGAAAAGGAACTAAAGTTTCTGGGCGATACCCTCAGCAATCCGGACAGGCCCTTCGTCGCGATACTCGGCGGAGCCAAGGTCTCGGACAAGATAGGTGTAATCGAGAATCTCCTCAACAAGGTCGATAGCATATTGATTGGCGGTGCGATGGCCTATACCTTCCTCAAGGCCCAGAGCTCTCAGGTAGGAAACAGCCTGTGTGAAGATGATTTCGTAGATAAAGCCACGGCACTGCTGGCCCAGGCCAAAGAGACCGGGTGTCAGGTTGTTTTGCCCGAAGACTCGGTTGTTGCCCGCCAGGCAAAAGCAGGTGCAGAGCATAAGACCGTGTCAAAAGATATAGAGGACGACTGGATGGGACTGGATATCGGCCCCCAGACCCAGAAGCTCTTTGCAGAGAAACTCGCCGGAGCAAAGACCGTAGTATGGAATGGCCCGATGGGCGTCTTTGAACTGTCGCCTTTTGACGAAGGAACAAAGGCCGTTGCCCTGGCCGTCGCCAAGGCTACCGATGAAGGAGCAACCAGCATCATCGGCGGCGGTGACAGTGCAAGTGCCGTCGAAAAGCTAAACCTCCAGCAGAGCATAAGCCATATCTCCACCGGCGGGGGCGCTTCACTCGAGTTTATGGAAGGCAAAAAATTCAAGTGCATTGAAATCCTCGATGAAAAGGAATAAGCAATTTGCGACTACCCAAAGCAGGAACAATAGAGATTGCGCCGTCGATATTGAGCGCTGACTTCGCACGATTAGCTGATGAGATAGCCGTAGTCGAATCGGCTGGTGTGAACATAGTGCATCTGGATGTCATGGATGGCCACTTCGTTCCGAACATCACAATCGGCCCGCCCGTGATTGCAAAACTTCGCAAGTACAGCAAGCTGGCCTTTGACAGTCACCTGATGATAAGTGAGCCGGATAAGTATATCGAGCGATTTGTCGAAGCCGGTGCCAACCACATAACTTTCCATATCGAAACGACTGATGAGCCGGAAAAGATTATCGACAAACTCCACGAGCTTGGCTGTACCGCAGGCGTGTGCCTGAATCCTGACACGAAAGTTCAGACAATAGAAAAGGTTGCACCATTCTGTGACATGGTCCTGGTAATGACCGTTCACCCGGGCTTCGGCGCGCAGAAATTCATGCCCGAGGCCGCCAAAAAAGTCATTAAAGTAAGAGAGATTGTCGGCCCCGATATACGCGTAGAAGTCGATGGCGGCGTAAATCCACAGAACACACCGACGCTGGTTTCTTATGGTGCCGACACCCTTGTGGCAGGTAATGCAATATTCACAAAATCCGACCGTATTGCCGCAATAAACGCCCTAAGAGACGCTGCTAAGTAATTTTTGTGGCAAAATCAGGTTATTTCTGGTAGAATTCCCTGTTTGGCTGAATTTATATTACCCTTGAAAAGCCCCGCGTTTTACGCGGGGCTAAACATAGAGACATCTAAATAAGTTGGATGGTGAAAAAGAGCTGTCATGGCTAAACAGACAAAATCTAAAGAAAAAACCAAAGCAAAATCCAAATGGAACAGCTTTTCTCTGAAACCACGAAGAGAAGTGCCCGAAGGCCTCTGGGTCCGCTGCACGGCCTGCGAGCACATGCTCTATAAAAGCACCGTAGAGAAAAATCTAAACGTCTG
>CAYSLN010000151.1:0-5520 GCA_964431825.1 uncultured Pirellulales bacterium
TAATAATAGTAGGTTATATGCGTCCCAGATTGCATCATCGATTTCATCCATGACTTGCCTCTCTTAACAGCAGGTCTGCTACTTCTCGTACAGCTCCCTCACTCCCCGTAGCCTGTGTCACGATGTCAGCCACTGCTTTGACTTCTGGATAGGCATCCGCGACTGCCACCCCCACACCCGCAGCCTCAATGCACGCTATATCATTGACATCATTGCCGACATAGGCTGTTTTGGCAAGCTCAACATTGTGCTCCTCTGCTACTTGCTTCAGCGTTGCTAATTTATCGGTCGTATTTTGGAAGCAGGGAATACCTAGTTTATGGCATCTTGCCGAGACGACGGGGTTAGACTCCTTAGAGATGACGACGACGGGAATGCCTGCCTGTCTTAGTTTTTCTATCCCCATCCCATCCCCACGATGGCACATAACAGACTCTACACCATCCTGGGATACCAATACGCGGTTGTCTGTCATCACACCGTCAAAGTCCAGCACTAGTAGACGGATTCCTTCTAGCTTGCTGGCCGCCAAGCGTCGATGTCTCAAATGCAGCAATTGCTCTATGAGGAGAAAATCCTCTTCGGTGTCAATCTCGAATGAGTCTAGAAAGTCCATTTCGTAAAAACAGATTCGACCTCCCAGACGGTTCCCATATTGCTTAAGAATACTAGTCTTCGTCACATAGATAGAACCGTTTTCGATGTACTGTGGTGTCATATCCTGCCTTCTGGGGCGATGGTTATAGTCATAATTCACTGAAACAATATGACTGTCCGCCAGCCGCCAATAGAAGTTGTACGAGCGAAAGCAAGAGAACAATGAGTCAGCATTGGCAGCACTCAGGGCATTGATAGCATTGTCGATATCATCAGGCTGTCGCAGCGGCGAGGTGGGTTGTAAGAGTACGACCAGAGAAGGTGTATAACTTTCCTCTTGCTCTAGGATGGACAGGGCATGAAGAAGGACTGATTCGGTGCTGGCGGTATCTGTCGCGAGTTCTGGAGGGCGTAGCAGCGTCTCTGCTCCGTATTGACGGGCTATTTCAGTGAGTTGGGCATCATCCTTTGATACTATGGTAAGATTTATATGCCGTGCATGTAAGGCATGTTCAATGGTGTATGCTAACAATGGTTTACCACCAAATAATCTGACATTCTTCCGTGGTATGCCTTTTGAGCCGCCCCTTGCCGGTATCAGGGCTAGAATCTTGGGATCCTCATTTTGAGTCATGATTTCGTTAATATCTCCAATCTCTTATTAGTCTCGCGATGTAAACATCTCACTTTGCTTTCCATTTTCTTCTCCAGCAACCGATTTCTAGAGCTTGGTGGAAGTAAATTTATGACCTTCTAGACCCAAGGAGATAAAGGGATTAATAGAATAAATGTTACAATTGTATACTTCACATAGCCTTTGCTTCACCAGTCTGGTCTGATTCTCAAGCCCTCCTAACCATCGGCGATATTCATCCCAATTCTTCCAAGGAGTTTCCTTCCGTATGTCGGTATAGTAACCTGAAAATACAGCTTTATCATCCAACAAACCACAGTCATGTCCAACTAACAGTATATTCTTAGCCCCCATGTATGCTGCCACATGGATAGCTGAAGTCATAGTAGAATAACTAACTACTATTTTATCAGTAGTACCGATGACAGCCAAATCGATTTTAGTGTGTTGGTTCTCCAGGTGGTCAAAGAAATGGCAGTTAGGATGGGTAAAAACGGTTACGTTAAGGCGGCGTCTTCCCTTATTAATATCCCCGCTATCCCACTTTGATACAATGGGAATAGTTTTTTGGTCGAATAGTATTTTCTCGGCTTCAAAACCAGGGTGCTCTTTAAAGATTACGTAGTCACATGGAAATCGTTTGTAAACCCGGTTAACGCCGATAACTATTTTATTCTCAAAGAAGCTTGGATCAATAAAATCGCAGGTGGGTCCCGCCCCAATAACATAAATGTCATTACCCAGGTGCTTATTGCTGAGCAAGGAAATATGTTTAGGCATAGCTTCATCAAACTCATATAGGACCTTCCCTTGGTCTCTTACTATATTGGCAAAGACACGCTCCATGGCGTGCGCTTTGCTACCATCAGAAAGAAAGCCTGGCTCGAACTCGGATTGATATATCCGATAGTTTCGAAAGGCATTGAAAATAATTTCAGCTCTGACCCAAAACATGCTACCTCGGAAAAACTGGAGCGAACGTTCTTTAAGATCAAGCTGTGAGAAAAAATAGTCCATGTACTTCGCGTTCAAGTTACACCCGGCCGCCCTATCGCGAGAAGAAAGGTCCATTAAGAATCCTTTAGGCGCAATCATCCCAACGTGAGGGTATTGATTAAAGATACCAAGGATTTGGGCTACCCTGGTGGGCGAACCGATAAGACCATCAAGCAATCTCGTGCGCCATTGAGCACCTTCTTCGGTTCCCGACATGATTTCACTCTTCTTTGAATGGATTTTAAGAACTAGGTCGTACGGCAAATTTTTATCCAATATGAAGTTGAGTACCGTGAAGAATGGCCCGATATCCATACCTCTATTCGGACAAACAAAGACATGGGCTTCTGGGAAGTCTCGCAAAATGATGGTCTCCATAGCCTTGAGTTCAGCCTGGGTCCTGTCATCAGTAAGGGTGACGTAAAGGTCAAATGACCAATCTCGGAAATTGAATAGATATCCCCGGATTTCGTACCATAGGTCATGGTAGAACAAATGAAGAACTACGGCAATACGACTTGCACCGGCAGTTTTTTTAACCTCCAACTCGGGCTTGCTGGACGATGGCACCGATCCGTGAAACTCTTCAATGGCTCTATTCATGCGCCTAACAAAGCTGCTAAGACTGGAAATATTTGTATTGATGCTTTTGTACTTTTTAACATCTAGTTGCTCATTAACCACACCCTGTAAGGCAGCAAATGCGGCTTCGGGACAATATTCTTCGTAAATAGCTGTTCCCTTTACTCCGTCGAGAATCTCGACAATACCCGTATTTCTATAAACCACCACCCGCTTATAGGCCTGCAAAGCCTCTAGACAACTGAGGGGAAATGGGTCGTCGAAAGAAGATAGTAAGAACACATCGCTTTGGGTTAAAAAGTAATGATAATCTTCGTCATAAAGGTTCCCCACGAACTCAACGTTGGGGGACTTGTATATTCCTTTCGAGTCTTTTACTTCCACACCTGCCCAACAAAACTTCCAGGGTAAACCCAGCTCTGCCGCAAGGTCGGCCACCTGTGAAAACAGCGTCACTCCTTTGCGGTGCTGGATAGTACCAATCATGACCACACGCAAAGGTTCCTCTGGTTTAATTAAGACACGCGCTGAGGCTGGACTCACAGGTTGGAATAGAGTTGTTGTGTTATAGACTACCTTTGCCCGACTGACTCCAAAGCGATCTCTCAGCCACCTTTTTTGTTTTTCGGAACTACAAAGGAAATTGAATTCTTCGGCCGTATCAACAAAACGCCTGAACCGTTCGGGCTGCTGCTTTTCAAACTTCTGAAATACCCACTCAGTTTCGTGGAGATATATGGCTGTTTTTTGACCGCCCCCCCGGCGCATTAAATCAACCATGTCATCATGATTAACAAAAGCTGATATGCTATTAACGATGACAAAGTCAGCACTGTCGAATTCATTGAATATATTTTTGACCGAGGCGCCAGGGATGAGTTCAATGCTGACGAGTTCGGTCCCACCCGTTACAGCCAGTGCGTTTAAATAATGGTAGACTGGACGGCTAACGCCAGTCGTCAGGGCAAAATCATGGCCAATCACAAGCAGGCGGCGGATATTCCTTGGGAGTGTTGATTCGGGTCGTAGAGTCTTTAAAAATTTCTTTAACGAATCGTTGCTGTACCAGCAGTGGTCCCGGTCATGGGCTACACTCAGGACTGTTACCCCATCCCCCCGGAGACGTATCGTCCTATTTGGCCACAAAGCTCCGTCCACATTCTCGATTATCCCTTTGACATCAACTCTGAGCTGCTGCTTCACCGCCTCCCGCAGTCTGTCCGGGACCATCGCCTTGATACGCATTGGGACGAAGCGTTGATAACAGGGGAGCAACGTATTGGCAGCCTTATTAAACCACCCAGCTACCCACACCCATAACAGCTTGAATCTGCGGCGCGTATTTTGCAGAAGCCATTCTTTGAATCTCGCACAGAAGCTGCGCCAGCCTTCATTCCGGATGACTCTGATGCCGATCAGTACAAGCTGGTAATAATAACGCATCTTTATGACCATGAATTATATAGCTTTTTAAGAATTTTACGATACATACTCAGAGGAAATTTGTTGCTCATGGTTGCTTACTTGCTCTGTCTCTTCTGCCTTGAAGATGCGCCTTCACTTTTCTGAAGAAGCTTTTCCAGCCTTCGTTGAGGATGACTCTGATGCCGGCCAGCACAAGCTCGTAGTAATGGTGGCGGCGGGTGCCTGTACGCAGCAGCTTTTCAATGACTCTCTGGTAGCGGTTTACAAGCTGCATAGGTATGCTTCGCTGAATCTGCTGCATCTGGGATTCCAGGCTATCTATCTGGAATTCCAAGCTATCTATCTGGGCAACCTTTTCCTGGAGATTTGTTTCAAGAGAGCTTATCTGGGCATCTTTAGTCATCAAAGAGCTACCGAGTTCGGTAATCAGAGCAGCTATTTTCGGGTCTTTAGTTGCTGCAGCAGTTAACAGAGCATCTAATGTGGCTGACCCTTTTAAGGTGAGATTGGAAGAAGAAGCTTGTGAGGCTGCCTTGTGCTTTAAGCTTCTCAGTAGTTTGTATACCTTGCCGCCGAATTTGCTCCGGGTGAAAGTCCTCATGGCAAATCTGTAGCCGTTCGCTGCTAGCCGTTTTGCCTCGTCTGGATGGTCTGCAAGATATTGTATCTTGGCGGCAAGTTGCTTATGATCGCCGGGTTCGTACAGGAGACCGTTAACCTCATCCTTAATCAGCTCCAGTGTGCCACCTGTATTCGTGCCTATAACCGGCTTTTTCAGAAGCATTCCCTCCACTGTAACCCGACCAAAGGCTTCATTTCTGGAGCATACCAGAACAATATCAGACTGATTCATAATCGGATAAGGGTTCTCCTTAAAACCAACGAACTTAACGTGCTCTTCTAGCTTTTCCTCCCCTACAATGGTTTTCAAATGCTCTGCATAGTCAGTAGTACAATGCCCCATTAGTATGAGTTCGACATCCCTGCCCTTTCTGACAAGCTCTTTTACTGCAAGAATTGCGTCCTTTTGCCCTTTTCCTTCGTGCACTGTTGTGCTTATTACTAGCCTTATTGAACTTGTTCTGGTGAAATAACTGCCGTCATCTTGACAGAGAGCAATTTCGGGAATGTTCACGTACGGGTAGATAGTTAAAGCCTTCTTACTGCTCATGCCGGGGAAGAGCGTTTTCTGCACAGCATCAGAGTTGGTTAATATAAGGTCAGACAAATTTTTGACAAAGTCTAAAGTAACATTGAACGGCATAAAGGGCTTCAAGCTGTGATCT